>NZ_JAUBRM010000050.1:0-54239 GCF_036701905.1 Microcoleus sp. MON2_D5 | reverse complement strand
CGATCGCGTTTGAGCCAGTCGTCGAGTACATCAAAGATGCCTCTTTCGGTCTGGGCGCGTCCGACTGCGATTGTCATTTACGCAAATCTCCAAATGGATATAATTACAACGGATCTGCCTCTAGTCATTAGTCTCTAACCGTTGCCTCTGCTTAGCAGAAAACAAGTTGGATTATGAACAGAGTTTACTTTTCTTTACCGTATTAACGATTATAGAGGTAATTCTTTACAAGAGCAAGTTTTTATTAAAAAACTTCCGGAGCTTGACTTGTCGGAAGTCCCCGAACCCCCCGAAGCCCTCGAAGCCCCCGAAGTCCTTGCCCTGCATTTGGGAACTTCTACTATATAGGAGTCTTTGCGCTTTGCGTCAGAAGCCCGGTCGCTTCGTAGATATATCGGCCTCAACCTCTTATTTTTCTAAGAAACTGGGTTTCCGTGGGTAAGTCCTATATATATACTGAGGATAGAGCTCCAAACTTAGGTTTTTAAGACTATATGTTCAGCATTGACATCATTGTGAAAAATACGCCCGTCTCGCTGTCGGTGCAGCGGAAGTTGGAGGAGGACGCTGAGACTGTTTACCAGCAGGTGCTGGCGGCGATTCGCAACTCCCAACCGCAAATTTTGGAACTCACCTGCGAGAAAAATCCTGAGAAAAAGGTGGCTGTACTCAGCAGCGAGATTTCTGGGGTGGTGGTTTCTCAGAAATCGGGGGCGTCATCTACAGGCAGATCCCCTGGTTTTGTCTCGATGACAGCAGAATGAGGGCTGGGGGTGTTGGTGCCGATATGAGCCAGTCAGCCGTTGCTGTGCGGGATTTGGGTTTTTGCTGGCCGTCGGGCGATCGAGTGTTGCAAGGTTGCTCTCTGGATGTACCCAAGGGCGAGTTTTGGATGCTTTTGGGCACTAACGGCAGCGGCAAGTCTACGCTGTTGAGGCTGATGGCTGGGCTGCTGCACCCCCAGTCGGGGGAAATTGACCTGGGCGGGCGAGTGGGTTTTGTGTTCCAAAACCCGGATCACCAACTGGTGATGCCGACGGTGGGTGCGGATGTGGCTTTTGGTTTGGTGGAGGAAAAGCTTTCTAACGTTCAGGTGCGCGAGAGGGTGGCGGAGGCTTTGGAGGCTGTGAATTTGCTGGAGTTGCAGCGGCGGCCGATTTATGCTTTGAGTGGGGGCCAAAAGCAGCGAATTGCCCTGGCTGGGGCGATCGCCCGTCACTGCGAAATTCTGCTGTTGGACGAACCGACGGCTTTGTTAGATCCTGATTCTCAGTTGGATTTGGTGGCGGCGGTGCAGCGCTTGGTGAAAAATCGCGGGATTACCGCTTTGTGGGTGACTCACCGTTTGGATGAGTTGAATTATTGTGATGGGGCTTTTTTGTTGGAAAAGGGCGAAGTGGTCGATCGGGGAGATCCGGCGCGTTTGAAGCAGCGCTTGATGCAAAGTCAAGATGTTTAGCTGTCAAGCAATTTGAGAATTAAGTCATTCTGCGAGTGAAATCGCTTCTACAAAAACGAAGTCTGCCTCCGCAGACTAAGAGGATGGCTGCACCCCAAATCAATCTCGCAATCCTCGATCGCGCAACCAAGCATCTGCCCAAATTGTATCGGCCTCTGACAGCGGTGGTATGACTTCCCAGTTGCGATAATCTATCTTCAGGTCGTAACTTGCTATGTCGTAAATTTGAGTGAATAATTCCTGCAAATTGATTATAGGTTCGGTATCGCCCGATCGCAGTGGCAAAGGAAAGGCTGGCAGCGGGTTCTGCACGTTAAAAGCGTACAAATCTGCTTTGGGACGGCGATTTCCCCGACACACCAAAACGCTATAGTGGCTTTCAATGTCATTGCCAATAATTGGCATTTTTTGACCGCGCCGCAATAAATCTATTTCAATTAAATGAGTGCGGCTACCTAAAATTTCTTCTCGCTTTTCTTCGTACATTTGTCGTCCTTTTCCTGTGCGCTTATTGCTAGGCGAGAGGATTTCAATCAGGGTGATTAATTCTTGGTTTCCTCTTTCTCTAATTTCTAAATAGCCTTCCCGAACCTGGTAGGGCATGGGAATAATTACTGTTAATGGTTGTGTAGGCGGTGCTGCAACTGCTACGTTTAATGCTGTTGTTTCTGTTGCAGTTTGCGGCTGTATTACGTTTACGTCAGGAATGCCAATAACGGACAAATCCTCGTCAGCGGTTTCATACATTCTCACTTCCAATGACACGAAATACTTAGGACGCAGTTGGGGAGATAAAAACCTGAAAATTTCACTAATCAGCAAGTGGTGTATCCCAGGCCAAAAGTCGGGATGTTCTAAATACGAATCCATGCCGGGAAAGGGAGATGGCATTGATGTGACTCCTTGACTCAAATCTATTTTCACTTTAGCAACATTTTTTTTGCAAATTAGGGCCGATCGCACTTCCTGTCAAATAGAATAATTCCTATTTGTGGAAGGGCGATCGCACTTTTCAACAATTAAACTTCGATCGCCAATTGTGTTTGAATTGGAACGCTGTTTTCATCCAACACAGACACCGCATTTACGAACACAATTGTATGCGGGACTGCAGGCATTAAGCGGCGCAGCACGTTCAAGTAAGATTCGGCATCGGGGCGGCGGCTGAAACGGGCGACTGTTAACCGCTGACAGTTGGGGAGGTGGCGAATTAGATGCCAAGGTTGAAGTCGATCGCGATATGTCGGTTGTTTTGGTATCATAGGAAAATCCTTCCCACTTTTGTGGGTGGTGAATGAAAGGCGATCGCTCTAGATTTCTCAGGTCCGAGGGCGATCGCTGTTAACTATCTTTATTAAAAGCTAAAGACGTAGCTTCTGTCAAGCATAAATGGGGTTAATACGGTTGCGAGTTCGAGAACTGGCTGAGGAGAAGAGTTGGACGCTGAAAGAAGTTTCCGAGAGAACGGGTATTCCGTACAGCACGGTCAAAAATTACGCGCAAGCTCCTAAGCTGGCAACGGTGGACTACACGGCTTTGCAGAAACTTGCTGAAGTCTTCGATGTGATGGTGGAAGATTTGGTTGAGGTTTTGGAACGGTAAACTGATTTTTCAGCGGGAAAATGGGGTTAATTCGGTTGCGAGTTCGAGAACTAGCCCAAGAGAAGGGTTGGACATTAAAAGAAGTTTCTGAGCGATCGGGCATTCCTTACAGTACGGTTAGAAGCTATGCCCATTCTCCCAAGCTGGCAACGGTAGATTACACAGCTTTAAACAAAATGGCTCGCGTGTTTGATATTGCGATCGAAGATTTAGTTGAGATTTTGGAAGAGTAGGCGATCGCTTAAACTAGGGAGTAGAGTGATAGCTTGGCTGATTAGCGTACTGATGGAGGTAATTGCGGGGTTGACTGTGGGTGACTTAACTCAATTGGAACTCCTAGTTTCTCAGAAAGTTCCAGAACATTATTGCTAAAGTCAGCCGCTCCAGCTAAAACTCCAGCAGTCAATGTGAACAGGGCAACTAAGCGGGTTTTAATTCTCTGGGGTTTTCGCTTTTCAGGAGTATTGATGTCCTCTTGCAAGTCATCCAGATGAACCAATGCTTCTTCACGTTCGGCTTCGGGGAATTCTTGAGCCATATCGCGGAGATAATTGATTAGCCTAGTAATTTCATCAACATTCTGTCCAATATTTTGGGAAAAATTGGAAACAGTACCACTGCCGCTTTGAACAAAACCAATACTTGAATTGGGAGCATTGATTGTTGTTTCGTTAGTAATAGATTCATTTTGATTTTGAGTCATATTAACATTGCCTCCTGTGATTACAGTACCTTTATTATTACCTATGTAGAGCCTAGACTGTATCCTGATGTGTTCAGAAATTTCTACTTCTAGAATGTCAGTGTCAGACCGCAATCTAGTCAAACTTTGTAAGATAGTCTGCATATTATGTATATGAGAAAATCCAGTATCAGATTGGGTAGAAAGTTGAGCTTGCAGGTGCTGAGTGACAGTATGAAGATTGTCGCAGGTAGTCTTGAGCCATTCTACAGATTTCTGGGGATTATCACAGATTTGTTCACACTCATTCCATATTAACTGAAGAGTTTGAGCGATGGCTCTTTTTAGGGCAAAGAAGAGGAGAGCGGCTCGCGCACTATCCTGTACGGAGTTAGAAAATTCAATACAGTGTTCCAATAATGCTTGCTCGATTGATCGTTCTAATTGAGTTAATCCCAAAGTTTGGGCAAGAGTGGGTTTAATGCTACAAAGCCATTTGGCTAAAGCAAGATCATCAACAGTCATAGCCTTGACTAAAGGCAAACTTCTTGCTCTCCAATTCACTGAGAGGATGCTTGCAGCATAAGCACTGAGCAAAAATGTCCAATGATCACTCTGGATTAATCGTTGCTCTCCTTTGGTGAGGATATCTCGCAACCATTTTGAATGATCGGGCTGACTTTTGTAGTAGTGGCTAATGCCTAAAGTAATACCAAGCAATTCTGTAGGACGATAGAAAAACGATGTCCGATCTGCGGGAAAATGGTTCCGACCAGATAATCTAGTTAATCCATTTGCCCAGCTTTCGAGAAAATCTTCACTAAATTGTCTGCCACAGGCAAGACTATAGCCTACGGCTGCCAGAACAGGTACTTCACTAAAGCGGTTAGGTGATAGTTTTGTTATGTCTATATCGTTGGCTACTTCAAAGGGAATATGACTGTTTGTTTGATGAAAAACATAGTTAGCAAAACAGCTTTCTGGTGATTCACTGTGATAGTTCGCCTGTAAATACTGTGCAATGCTTTCTAACTGAGAATTGAAACAGTTCCTAATTACATCTCTCATAGGAACCATTTACTTGCACGAAGTTTGATATTGAGCATTGCAGGCGACCATCCCCGAACATCCTGTAGGCGAGCGAGTAAACCCGCAATAAGTTCAGAGTAATAGATGGTTACAGGATCGGATGCGGGTAATAATGATTTCCAAGACAACGAAGTAAACTTCAGCACTTGTTCGCTGAGATACGTCAGATCATAGTAGGTCGATTTAGGATGAAGATGAATAAGTAACGGCGTCGGTAGAGGTGTGCTGGGTCGCTTAATCAGCTTCGCTCCATTTGTACTTAGCAAGCGAGTGTAGCGCCCAAGTTGCAGAATAGTACCTCGTTCTGGTGCATAAATACCTTTGCGTTCGCCTTCTTTTACGTTAACACCCTGTTGAGATTTATCGAGCATTGTGAATGGGTGATCGTGGGAGATTGTTAAAAACGCGAATTCAACATTTTGTTCGTTACCGACTTGATCGACACACTCAGCAATAATATTAGCAACGTCAACATCTTTAAGTGGCCTCGCAGCGTGAAATACCAGTCTTACCTTATCATCTGGTTGCCAGCCATTGCGATTCTTTATTTCCTGCAAGATTGAGAGAGTGGAACTCCTTAATACATTAGGATATTCATCGTAAGTACAGTCTTTAGACAAATTCCCCAAAAGGTAATTACCATCTCCTCGAAACACTGTGGTAATTCCCACAAATCGCTGTCGTTCCGTAAATCTACTACCTGATAGTTCGCAGGTGCCAACACCAATGACCAGTTCGTCATGAATAGTCAGATCGTGATCGACAGTCCAAGGTACACCATTCATTTTGGCATAAAGTGCAACCGTCAGATTTTGTAAAGTGTATTGTAGATCATTTTTCGATTGATTTATTGTGGCTAAACGAACCTCTTGAACTGGAATACCTGCCATTAATAAAAGTGATTTGGAGTGGATGTAGGGATTCTCGGAATCTGGTAGCCGTGTATGGTTATCCAGAAGCACTACCATTGCGGCATCAGGCATAATCTCTCGGCTAGCTAAAGTTAGTTCAATTGTGTCCCTATAAACAGTGGCGGGTTTATTTTGTGTATTTTTAAACCAGGGAATAGGCTGTAATATAAACTTCGGATTAACAAGACTAAAGATTTTTGCAAATCCGCCAGTATACCTGGACTTTTCTTTCCACTCTACCTTCCCATACTCATCATTTTCTCTCTTCTTAATGCTGATGCCGTCACGTAAGGTAGCGATAAAGTTTTCAACTGATCCTTGTTCTGTATCTGGGAAAAAAACAATTATTTCTGGAGTCTTCTTAGAAAAAGTTTGACGGCTAAATGGTCCATATTGCTCGATGCCAACCCAAGCGTAAGGCGATCTTTTAGTCCGTGCCGCATCAAAGCAATACTCAACTGATGATCCTGTAATTACAGACTGATATTCTTTCGTATTTATAGCTTCAATGCGCTCGCCAATTTTTCCTTGTAAACCGGGTGCGATATCCAAAGGCGAGTTAGAGGCTAAAAACTTGTGCATTGTAGTAATAGTGGTATCAACAGCAGGGCCAATCAATAAGTTACTCTGCTCGTTATTAAGCGCCGACTCGAAATTTTTGTACTTATAGCCAAGTATGGCTTTCAGACAACTACTAAACGAGGCTTTAGAACCTTCTAGCCAAACTTCTTCCTCATCAATGGAGTCTATTTTGTCAAAGGAATCAGAAAGATAAACAATTTTTTCTGAAAGACGATCAATGCGCCCAACTAAGCGTCGCTGACCACGAGTACATTGACGGCGAATGACATATAAGTCCCGAAGCTCAACACCCTCATTTTGAAGTGTGCTTAGGGATGCCTGAATTTGCCAATTAGTTTTGAGGCGAAGAAATAATCCAATACCAGATTCATCGTTCTGAATCTCAAAAATTTTTGGTTCAAGAATGTATTTGGGAAAAACCTTGAAACTAGAAATAATGTCGGGTAAATTCTTGACAGTGCTAATAACTTCACTGATAAGTTCTTTTTTTTGAGCAAGGAAAGTAAACGGTTTGTGCTTTAACGGGTTATATCTTGAGAAGATAACTGGCAGTAAGTAGTTTATCCTACTGCTTAGAAACTGCAAATGTTCGTTACAGATAAAATCCTCCCTTTGACCAAAGGGTTTCTGGGGATTTGTGACCTTGGGAATACCGTACAGTTTGCCTTTTCGCCAGTGAAAAAACCACTCATCTCCCAGTAATTCTATAAAACTTTTTAATTCCTGGCTGTTCGGTAGGTTTTGCACATATGCTTTGAAGGTTGGTGCAGAAAGTTCTACCTTGAAACCGTTGAGTTGAATATCCAATTTACTCATAAATATACTTATATTTAAATAGAAGTTTTAGGATTTGTATTATAGGTGATTACTCAATAATATGAAAGTGATAAAACTTGCATTATTGGAAATAATATTACATTTCAAGTATGTAGTTTTATACTCTATAAGGAGTCTTCTATATTATTTTAGCGTTGAAAACTTATAGGTATGCTACATAAATAAAGTAGTGATTACCGTACTTGCCTTTAGTGGGATCACCCATCGTTGTAGTAGGACACCTAGTCTCAGCCGAAATAATTTAGATTTGGTTGCATTTTCTCAGCTATATGACTAACTTTTTGGTTAAAGGTGACTTACTTGTGCAGGTCACTGGTAGTTTAGCATTTCCTAAAAAGCAAAATCGCGCCCCTAAAACAAGAAGCGCGATCGCCTATTTTCCCGCTTCTCCCTCCTCCTCTACAGCCATTGTGGGACAGGCGTCTCGCCTGTCATTTTCTGCGTTTCCTTCCCTACCTCATCTCATATCCAAACAAATTCGGATCGACTTCTCCCAAATTCAAATCGGCCAAACCATACTCAGCCCAACGCCTTTCTACCATCGCCGCCACATCAGGATCAGACTCCAAAACTTCCCCCCACTCGTGATCGGTTTCCGGCGGCATCTTCGTAGTCGCATCAATCCCCATTCTGCCTCCCAAACCAATCTTTTCACTGGCAAAATCTAAGGTATCAAAGGGCGTATTCGGCAGAATAAACACATCCCGAACCGGATCGACTTTAGAACTAATTGCCCAAACTACTTGACGCGGGTCGCGAATGTTGATACTTTTATCGACAACAATCACAAACTTAGTGTAAGTAAACTGCGGTAATGCACTCCAAAATGCTAAAGCAGCCCTGCGCGCTTGACCGGGATATGCTTTATCAATCGAGATAATTGCCGCTTTATAACTCAGGGCTTCCATCGGTAAGAAGAAATCGACAATTTCCGATACTTGCTGCCGCAAAATAGGGGTATAAATACGGTTAAGCGCGATCGCCATCATTGCTTCTTCTTTCGGCGGCCGCCCGCTAAATGTGGTCAGATAAATCGGGTCTTTCCGGTGCGTCATGCAGTGGAACCGCACCAGTGGGGAATCTTCCACGCCGCCGTAATAACCCATGTGATCCCCGAACGGCCCGTCGGGCAGAACTTCCCCCGGCGTAATCGTTCCTTCTAACACAATTTCCGACTCCGCCGGTACTTCCAAATCTACCGTTTTGCACTTGGCCAATTGCACGCCGGAACCGCCGTAAAGTCCGGCAAATAACCATTCAGATAAATCTACAGGAATTGGCGTTGCTGCAGCGAGAATAATCAGGGGATCGACTCCAAGGGCGATCGCAACTTCCAACTTTTTACCAGCCTGCGCCGCTTTCCGCAAGTGTCGCGCGCCGCCCCGCACCGATAACCAGTGTACAGTCATCGTGTTTTTTGACTGCAACTGCAACCGATAAACCCCCACATTCGGCGTACCCGTTTCGCAATCTTTGGTAATTACCAAACCCAGGGTGATAATTTTGCCCGCATCTCCCGAATAAGGGCGAATCATCGGGATTTTGTTCAAATCCACCCCTTCTCCCTCAAATACCACTTGCTGACAAGCTGGGAAAAAGTCTCGGCCCGGTTTGGCTTTCACTACGTCGAACAGCACTTTGCCGAATTCTATCGCTTGGGAAATCTTTTTCGGCGGTTTTGGCTGTTGCAGCATTCCCAGTTTTTTGCCGAGCTCTTCTAGTTCGATCGGTTTTTCCATGTTCATCGCCCAGCAAACGCGCTCTTCCGTACCCAACAGGTTGATTGCAACGGGGAATTCGGCCCCTTTGACGTTTTCAAACAGCAGTCCAGGACCGCCTTTTTGCAGCATTTGGTTGGAAATTTCGGCAATTTCGAGGTCGGAATCGACTAAGGCGCTAATCCGGCGCAGTTGTCCCCGTTCTTCGAGTAGTTTTAGGAATCCCCGCAAGTCTCTAGCCATTTTTTTTAAGAATTGTTAACGTTCTTTTGTTATTATGAGCCGATCGACTGCCACAAGTTACTCCTGAACCGCTCAAAAGATACGTGTTTAACGAACCGCGAAGACGCCAAGGGCGCGAAGGAAGAGAAAGAAGAAGATAGGTAATGCCTTGTTCGGTTCGGGAGTAGGCTGCATAATGGGTTACATGAAATGTCCAAGATGCGAATCTGACCAAGTTCGTAAAAACGGCCGTCCCAACGGGCACCAGCGGTATCTTTGCAAAGCTTGCCGCAAACAATTTTTTGAGCGGTTGAGTCCGCAGTCTTTCAGTCGCAAATGCACCGAAACACGGTTAAGCGAAGCTATCCCGAAGGAAATCGCCCCTGCAACCACCACAGAGTCCGGCGGGATTGCGATTTTGCTGTTGGATGCCGAAAATCTGAAACTTAAGGTTAATACAGAACAATTTTTAGCCGGTTTGTGCGACTATCCCCTGCAAGTTAAAATTGCTTTTGCTAACTGGAAAAACCCGAGTATGGGCAAGTTGGATGCTGAACTTTACGATCGCGGTTACGAACTGATTCACGTTCCGGGCGGTGCTAATAGTGCTGATGGTAAAATGATTGCTTTTGGCGCTGCTATTTTATATCGATATCGGGATGTGCGACAAGTTTTTGTCTGTTCTTCTGACGGTTTGTTAAATCATCTTTGCAATCAGTTGCAAAATCAGGGATTGACTGTGTTTCGGGTGCGTCGGCAAAATTCGGTTTTGTCTGTAGAAAATCCTCTGACTGGTGATACTCATCATTATTCTTGTGAGAGGGAACTGGAAATCCCTAGTTTTGAGGAATTGGCTAATCAAGTTGCAGAGTTGTTGAAAGCTGAACACAAATCTATTGATGAGCGAATCGCTCGTTTTTCTAGTGTGGCGGAGCTTTTTCAAGAGCGCCGAACTATTGTTTTCCCTTCTACAAGTTCCCCCGTAGCAGCACTGTCGGAGCCAGCACAAAACGAAGTTACCCCGGTGCTTGAAGCATCTTTGGCAACCGTTGCTGTTCCTCCAAATATTGCGGAGCAAAATTTTCCCGAAATAATACCTGCTGTCAATTCAAATGCTATTGAGTCGCTGGATGTTTTAAAAACTATACTTGTAGAAATAATTGAATCTGCCCAAATTGAGTTGAAAGAGGATGCTATTCCTGTAACAAGAATTAAAAAATGTTTTTTTGCTAAATATCACTCTCCTGCTGATTTAATTGTAAAAAGTTTTTTGGGTAGAACTTCGAGTTTGATCAAATTTTTGCATTTGGAATCAGCTACTTTTAAAATAATATTAATCGGTACCGAACATCAAGTGGGACTCGTTCAAAAACCATCGAGTTCAAAAATTGAATTATCTGCCGCCCTTGAAGCATCGGTAGCAAAAATTGTACTGGCATTAACTGCTGAATCTCCAGGTAGTTACATTCCGATTCCCCAGGTAGCCGGCGAATTTAAAAAGCAATACGGTCAACCAATTACTAAAAAGCTGAAATCGCTGGATTTGGGCACCAAATTTCCAGATTTTTTGCAGTCCTGTAAAACATTTAAAGTTAAGAAAAAAGGTAAAATTTATGAAGTGGCGATCGCACTTCCCTAGCTTTTTTATAAATACGGCCCTACCTGGGCTGTAAATCGCCCGCCGAAGTATGAAATTAGCCGAGTGCGATCGGACAAATCATTTTTTACGGCGGTCGCCAATTTCGAGCGTCAATCCTACGCGCAATAACTCCAATAAAACTCGCAGCAGTTAACGGTCAAAAACTTAATCTAATGTTAACCTTAATTTAAAACAAGCTTATTGTTATTGCACCCATTTCTTAATAGTTAAAACTTTAATCTAAAATTAACCATAATTTAAAACAAGCTTATTGTTTCCTATGTCTTTAATTAGGGATTTTAGTCTATCCTATGTAGGATTCCCAAAGCCTGCTATCAATATTGAGGACGAAAATTATGACTTTCTTCACAGCACGTTGGCGGCGTGCTTTTATAGTTACGCTAGCGGTAGCAGCATTTTCGCTCTCGTTGATTAGTTCTGCTGTAGCTGCTGTCACACTAAACGGTTCGGGAGCAACTTTCCCTAAACCTCTTTACGATCGCTACTTCTCTCAGATGAGAAGTGCCAATCAAATTACTGTAAACTACGAAGGAACTGGCAGCGGTGCTGGTATCAAAGCATTAATTGCAGGCACTGTTGATTTCGCAGGCAGCGACGCGCTGATGACTGCTGCACAAATCGCTGAGGTAAAGCGCGGCGTCATGGCGGTTCCGACTGCTGGCGGCGCTGTTGCAGTTGTCTACAACTTGCCCGGAGTGACCAATCTGAGGCTAAATAAGGATGCCATGAACGGCATCTTTGAAGGCAAAATTACCCGCTGGAACGATCCTAAAATAGCGGGAATTTCTGGACAAGCTAAAGGCTTGCCAAATACTGCAATTCGAGTAGCTGTACGCGCAGACAGCAGCGGTACAACGTTTATTTTTGCTAACCACTTGCAGGCAACTGGTAGCAGCATCAAAGCTGCCGCTCAGCCGAGTTGGCCCGGAAGCCCTGTCAGCGGTCAAGGAAACCCCGGCGTAGCTGCTTTGGTGAAAAATACAGCGGGTGCGATCGGCTACGTTCAAGATACTTATGCTCGGCAAAACAATCTCCAAACAGCATTTATTCAAAATAAAGCTGGCCGGTTTGTAGATCCTAGCTTGGCTGAAGCAGAGAAAGCTTTAGCAGGGGAAACATTCCCCGCAGACTTCCGCTTAGTAGAAGGCAATCCTAACGACGGTTATCCGATTGTTGGCTTGACTTGGCTGTTAATCTACAAACAGTATCCTGCTGCGAAAGCAGAGGCTATTAAAAAGATGGTTAATTGGGTGATGACTACAGGTCAAGGTATCAACAAACAGCTAGAGTTTACTCAGATTCCTTCAGCTACAGCTCAAAAGGTGGTTCAAACAGTTAATCAGACTGTGGTTGCCAGAAATTAATTGGGGCGAGCGCACGGGGTTAGGAGTGGACGAGTTAAATGTATGACTCAAAACTCATAAATTATCAGGTTAATGTGCGCTAATTTTACTATGTAAGGTGCGAGCTGCACCCCCTAGAAACCAGGTTTGCAGCGCGCACCAACCCCCTTAGAATTACTCGTGTTTTAAGCAAACATTTCGCTTTTTACGCAATAATTTCGGTATGACCAATACTTCCAAAAAACGTAAACAAGTGACGCGAAAATCGGCAGAAATAAACACAGCATTAGACTTGACAGATACTTCTGGCGAAGGTTTATGGATCGAGTCAGGATTTACAGTGTTTGTATGGGCTTTTGCCTTAGCGACAGCGGGCACGCTGTTCTGGATAAGCGCGATAATTTTTAAAGATGCTTGGCCAGCTATTAGCAATTTTGGACTCTCCTTCTTGTGGAATCCCAAGTGGGATATCGGCGAGTTGCAGTTTGGGGCATTGCCGTTTATTTACGGCACTGTGATTAGTTCTGCGATCGCCATAATCATCGCACTTCCTTTAGGGCTGTCAGTAGCTATAGTTACTAGCGAGAACTTCTTACCCCCTTGGGTGCGATCGCCCTTGGGATTCATGGTTGAATTAATCTCGGCTATTCCCAGCGTAATAGTTGGCCTTTGGGGAATCTTTGTTTTGATTCCCTTTTTGTTGCCATTGCAGCAGTCATTGTTTGATAATTTCAGTTGGTTTCCCCTGTTCAGCAGCGAACCTTTAGGCCCCGGAATGCTGCCCGCAGGAATACTGTTATCGATTATGATTCTGCCCACAGTAGCCGCCATCAGCCGCGATGTATTGCTATCTGTTCCAGTAGATTTGCGAAGTGCTTCGATGTCCCTCGGGGCCACCCGCTGGGAAACAATATTTAAGCTGTTATTACCAGCAGCTAGTTCAGGAATTATAGGCGCTACAATCTTGGCATTGGGGCGCGCTTTAGGCGAAACAATGGCCGTCACAATGGTGATTGGCAACTCGATTCAAATTAACAAATCGCTGCTAGCTCCCAGCTACTCAATTCCTGCTGTTTTGGCAAGTCAATTTCGGGAAGCTCTCGAACCGCTGCACATTGGCGCTTTGATGTATTTAGCCTTGATTCTATTTGTCATCACTCTGTTGGTGAATGCAGTGGCAGTATTGCTGGTTAAGCTAATGGGCGTTAAGGGAGCTAAAAATTAAAAATGACTCAAGCACAAAAATCAAACAGTATTCTGGATGCAGAAATCTACAACCCCCTGTCACTGAGCAGAACTTTGTTCAGCCGGGGAATGACACTTATTGCCTGCTTTCTCACAGCTCTTGCCGTGCTACCTTTGTTCGCTATTCTGTACAAAATCTTGGGGGAAGGGCTTACACATTTGAGCTGGGAAGTGCTAGTATCTTTGCCCGCACCCGTCGGAGTTGAAGACCAGCCCAACGGCTTTGCCAATGCCATTCTCGGCACTGCTTTAATGGTGGGAATTGCGACATTAATCAGCGTCCCTATCGGCGTAATGACGGGAATATTTTTGTCCGAGTTTGGTAGAGAAAACAAAGCGATGGCCAATGGTATTCGCTTTATCACCGTCATTCTCAGCAGCGTTCCCTCGATCGTAGTTGGCGTCTTTTCCTACGCCCTAATTGTCGTTACCACCAAAGCATTTTCATCCTTAGCAGGCGGTTTTGCCCTCGGCATCATCATGCTTCCAGTTGTTGCTCTGACAACAGAACAAGCATTAAAATTAGTGCCTACTTCTTACCGCCTCGCTTCTGCTGGTTTGGGAGGCGGACGCTTTCAAACTATGTTTCGCATTATCATACCCTCAGCACTTCCAACTATTACCACAGGTATTTTACTCGCTGCTTCCCGGGCGGCTGGCGAAACGGCGCCGCTGATTGTAACGGCGTTGTCAAGTCAATTTTGGCCTCCTTTAGTTGATAAATTGGGCGAGATAATGCAGTCTCCCATAGGTGCAGAAACTATCTCAAAACTCAAAGAAATTCCCGAGACACTGCTGACTCCGACTCCTTCTATGTCAGTATTAATATATAGCTACGCCAGCTCTCCTTATAAAGAGCAGAACGAATTGGCGTGGACTGCTGCCTCTGTCCTTTTGGGTATGGTTTTAATTGCTAGCGTCGCATCCCGTACAGTAACTCGGAAACGCTTGCAAAACCGATAAATCAATAACTAAAGTGCATCTTTCAGTCAAATATTAACAATATAAGCCGCAAATAATGAAACCTAAAGCTAAGTTGAAAGCAGAAAACTATACAGATCAATTCCTAGAAGATGCCACCCCGGAAATTGACCCCAATGCAATGCCAGCCCTGCGGGTTCAGGACTTGAGTTTTTATTACGGAACTCACAAAGTCTTAGAAAATTTATCGATGAATATCCCTCACCCGCAAATTACGGCGATTATTGGCCCTTCAGGTTGTGGCAAATCTACCTTCCTCAAAGCTCTCAACCGGATTGGTGAATTGGAGGGAAAGGTTCAAATTAAAGGAAGAGTAGAGTTTTTTGGACAGGATATTTACAGCCCGAAAGTAAACATTAATAGTTTGCGTCGCCAAATTGGGATGGTGTTTCAAAGGCCGAATCCTTTTCCGCTGAGCATCTACGATAATATTGCTTACGGGGTGAGAATTTTTGGTCGCAAAAGCAAAGCAGAATTAGATGAAATTGTGGAATCTGCACTTAAAAGTGCGGCGCTTTGGAATGAAGTCAAAGACGATTTGAATAAATCGGCTCAGGGGATTTCGGGCGGACAGCAGCAGCGGCTTTGTATTGCTCGCGCTTTGGCGGTAAAGCCAAAAATTTTGCTGATGGATGAACCTTGTTCTGCTCTCGATCCGATTTCAACGATGAAGATTGAGGAGTTGTTTCAGACTCTGCGGCAGCAGTTAACTGTTGTGATTGTGACGCACAATATGCAGCAGGCGGCTCGTGTTTCTGATTACACGGCATTTTTTAATACTGATGAAAGTCGCATCGGCCGGCTGGTTGAATTTGGGCCGACAAGTAAGATTTTTACTTCTGCGGGCAATTCGAGTACGAGAGATTACATTCAAGGCCGTTTCGGTTAATACCAGGGTGTTTTGCTTTCTCTCACTCGCTATATTATGACAGGGGCTTAAGTCCCTGTCTCACAGTTAAAGTTCTCTTAGGAAAACTCTGAAATAGTAATAGTATTTGACTTACTATTAACTCAGATTTGGCAACATTCTCAATAAGTATTTCAGTCCTCCTAGCTGGGGACTTGATTTTGGAGGCGGGGGTTTAAGCCCCTGCCGGAATTATTGCAAATATTACTAGATGTAACCTAATATCAGTATGGCACTGAACAGAAAACCGCTATATTTATGTCTTCACCACTTCTGAAGCGAGAGTTAGGTGTTTTCGGCGCAACTCTCATGGGCCTGGGATCAATTCTTGGCACGGGAGTATTTGTGAGTATCGGGATTGCAGCGGAAGTTGCTGGGCCGGGAGTGATTTTGGCTGTGGGTATTGCGGCTTTAGTTGCTGTTTGCAATGGCCTTAGCAGCGCTCAATTAGCGGCAAATCATCCTGTTAGCGGCGGTACTTATGAATATGGCTACAAATATCTCAATCCTTGGCTGGGTTTCACTGCCGGCTGGATGTTTCTGTTGGCGAAAACGGCTTCTGCGGCTACTGCTGCTTTAGGTTTTGCGGGGTATTTTTTAAATGCAGTTGGTGTAGCCGATCGCACTTACCTGATCCTAACAGCTTTAGTCGCCCTCGCCGCCCTCACTTTAATTGTATTGACGGGAATTAGGCGATCGAATATTGCCAATACTGCCATAGTCTCCGTTACACTTCTATCCTTAGCGGTGTTTGTTGCTGTCGGTTTGCCAGAGGTAAGGTGGGAAATGCCCGCCCTACAGAATGATAGCTCGATCGGCTCCATCTTCCAGGCCACCGCCCTGATGTTTGTCGCTTATAGCGGTTACGCCCGCATCACCACAATGAGCGAGGAAGTGCGGGAACCGAGGGAAACCATTCCGAAAGCCATAATTTTTACTTTGGTGCTGACAATGCTGCTTTACGTGGGGGTAGCAGTAGTTGTCGCAGGCGCGGGGGGAGCCGATAAATTGTCTTTACAACCAGGCGGTACGGTTGCACCCCTGGAAGTCATCGCGCGCAGTTTCCCAATTCCAGGAGTTTCTCAACTGCTAGCCGTCGGCGCAATTACCGCTATGTTGGGAGTCTTGCTGAACTTAATTTTAGGGCTGTCGCGCATCTGGCTGGCGATGGGGCGGCGCTTGGATATGCCGAGAGTCTTGGCGCGGCTGAATCCTTCGGGGACAACTCCCTACGTGGCTGTGGTGGTTGTCGAAGTTACGATCGCACTTTTAATCCTCGTCGGCGATGTCAAAACCACTTGGTCATTTAGCGCTTTTAGCGTTTTGATATATTACGCTATCACCAACCTCGCCGCGCTGCAACTTTCCCCCGCCGAAAGGCTTTATCCGCAGTGGTTGGCTTGGGCGGGTTTGGGGAATTGTCTGTTTCTGGCTTTCTGGGTGGAGAGGGAAATTTGGCTGACAGGATTGGCATTAATTGCCGCCGGTTTAATTTGGCGGGCGATCGTCCGACTCCCGGCGACAAACTAGAATTGTGATAAATTGAAACAGCATCCCGCATTGTAGAGGGCCATGCCCGATCGAACTCCCTTGCTGGCGACTCAAGAATCTCTCGCATTCAGCGCCATCAGTCGCTATATAGCTCAAACCCTAATTACCATTCAGGAACAGCATCCCGAATGGATAGCTGAAAAATACAGGAAAACCCCCTGGGCCAAACCTGAGTTTCAGTCAGTTTTGATTGGAAAATTGACAAAAAGTTTCACAGTAGCCAGCGATACAGATTCCCTGCTGCTGACTGCGAAAAAATACCTACAAATTCTGCTGGTTCCAGAATTCGTTAATTCACCTCAATTCAGCAAATTATCGGTCAAAATTCAGCAGCTAGCCCAATCTCAAACAGCACCCGCTAAATCACAAAACTCAGTTTCGTCAAAGCCTCCCACTCCCACCACCCATCAAACAAATTCGCTTCCTATCGGCATTGCTATCTTGCTGCTAGATGTCGAAAACTTGCAACTCACCATCGAAACCGAAAAATTCCTAGAGGGAATTTGCAACTATCCCATCCAAATCAAAGTCGCCTTTGCCAACTGGCGCAGCATGGGCAAAAAAGATGCCGAATTTCACCAGCGCGGCTATCAACTAATTCACGTCCCCCCCGGCAAAGACAGCGCCGACTTAAAAATGGCTACAGTCGGCGCATCGATTTTCGTACATTATCCCACAGCCAAAGAGATTTTTGTCTGTTCGTCCGATCGCGCCCTCACTCACCTCAGCAATACACTGCAAGCCCACGGACTAACCGTATTTCAAGTCCGCAAACAAATAGATAAAATCCTAGTTTTAAACAGCAAAACCGGACAAATGGAAACCCATTCCCTTGTAACCATACCGGAAATTACACCCCTAGAACAATTAGTTGTTCAACTAAAAGAATTAATCAAAAAAGAGCAAAAACGCACCTCAACTCAGTGGATAAAAGTTTCTACTGTTTCAGCTTTATTTAGGGAAAATTACGGCTTAGTCCTCAATCAAGTTGTTGCCCATCATTTGCTCGGTACTAAAACCCGGGATATCTTTCTTAAATATCCCACCGATTTTGTCCTCCACAAACCCTCAGAAGTTTCTCAAACTTATGTCACTCTTTTTGAAGTAAGATTATCGCCCCCACCGCCAATACTGAGCCAAGAAATTCTGAATAACCACCAGGCAGCACCTGCGACTTTGACAGATATTAATTCTCTGGAAGACTTGGAAAGAGCTCTTGTCAAAATCGTTGGCGACTTAACCGGCAACTCTCGTGAAAATTCTGTATTTCTCTCCAATGTAGGCAGCGAATTTCACAGACAATACGGCAAACAAATTACCCAAATAATTAAAGATTTTAATCTCGGGAGGAAATTTACTAAGTTTTTGCAATCCTGCACTTCTCTCCAGCTAAAAAAAGCCGAAAAAGGCTGGCAAGTTTCCCTCAATTAATTAAAAATTAAAATATATCAACCTCCCCATTACTAGCAACTTGAGTTATCATACAATCGGGACGTAAAGAAATGTAAAGGGATATGCAGGACAAAGTTGTGGTTGTGGTGGGTGCAACTGGCGGCATCGGTTCAGCGGTGGCCCGCAAACTCGCTGATGCGGGTGCGAGGCTAGTGCTCGCCGCCAGAGACAGCAGTAAATTAGACGCTTTAGCTAGCGAACTTTCGGCAACAGAGGTACTGTGCGTACCCACAGATATCACCGATTTGCCCCAAGTCGAGACGCTGATGCACAAAGCTGGCGGGCATTTCGGACAAATTGATGCCCTCGTAAACGCCGCCGGTGCCGGAATTCTCAAGCAGTGGAACAAGTTAGAACCCGCTGATTTAGATGCAATGCTTGACTTGAACTTGAAAGGCAGTTTTTACACGTCTCAAGCAGCGGCGAATGTGATGAAAGAGCGCAAATCCGGCCACATTTGCAATGTCATCGGGATTTTGGGCAAGCATTCGATGGCGATGGGAACGGCTTATTGCGCTTCAAAGTTTGGGGTAGTTGGTTTCAGCAAGTGCATGGCAGATGAACTGCGACGCTACGGTATTAAGTTTACGCTATTCTATTTTGGCGGGGTGGATTCTCCGTTTTGGGATAATGTGAGTTTGAAGGTAGACAGGTCAAAAATGCTGAGTACCGAAACTGCTGCAAATGCGATTATGTTTGCTCTTTCGGCTGACCCGCAAGCTGTGCCGATGGAGATTAATATTCAGCCGGAAAGTCATTTGTTTTTTTAGCTATTGAGGAGTGATTTGAAGGCAGAACGCAGCGGAAGCTGAAGGCAAGAAAAATTATGATATTTTTAGGTTTGAGAACTTGTACAGCAGTTAATTATGTAGGGTGCATGGGCTCGCGCACCTTACTCCTATAAATAGCACGTCAAACCATTTTTTTGCCTTAGTCCTATTGGTGAAGGCCTAGCGGTCAAACCTAAGTTATCGCACACACCGGGTTTCTTTTAAGGGCCGACTTATTTCTACCTTCAGAGGGAGCTAGGATATTCAATCTTTAGGTTATTATTAAGTGGGCGCGCAATAAAAAGTATGAAAAATATCCATTACTCAATTCCTCCCTTGCAATTTCGCCTTGAAAATCAGCAGATTTTCCATTTTTCAGTTTCCATTTTCAATTATTGATTATGGAGTTCGATCGCATTCAATTTTACGTTGAAAACGCTCAAGTATCCCGCGAGTGGTTTGTCGGCAAGTTAGGCTTTCAATCAATAGCAGGTTATGCCAATAGCCACACTCACACCGAAGCTGTCAGCAGTGGCAATGTATGTTTTATTTTATCTTCGCCCCTGACACCCGCTAGTCCCGCTGCTAGTTGGTTGAAGTTTCATCCTCCAGGGATTGCCGATGTGGGTTTTCGGGTAAAAAATATCGAATTAGCGGTAGCTATAGCGGCTGCACAAGGCGCTAAAATCCTGGAACCGATTCAAGAAGACCTAAACGCAGGAGGCTATTTTAAGCGGGCCAAAATCGCGGGCTGGGGAGATTTAACCCATACTCTTGTGGAGCGCATTGGCAGCCATTCACTGCTATCGGCTTCCGATAAGCTGCCGTTGTTTACTCGGATTGACCACGTAGTGTTAAATGTGGAATCGGGCGATTTGTCAAGTGCTGTGAGTTGGTATCAAAAAATATTAGGTTTTCAACCGCAGCAAAATTTTGACATTCAGACTGAGAAATCGGCTTTGCGGAGCCAAGTTATGGTGCACGCTGAAGGTGGGGTGCAATTTCCGATTAATGAACCGGCAACAGCTAATTCTCAAATTCAAGAGTTTTTGAGCGCAAATCGGGGGCCGGGAATTCAGCACATGGCTTTGCAAACTAATAATATTGTGGGTGTTGTTGCCGATTTGCGATCGTGCGGTTTGCCTTTTCTGCCGGTTCCTCCAACATACTACTCCGAATTGCAGCAGCGGCAAAACTATTTGCCCGCAGATTGGCAAGCAATTGCAGCTTGTCAAGTTTTGGCAGATTGGCAAGAAGATACTCCCGCAGCGATGCTGCTGCAAATCTTTACCCAGCCAATTTTTGCAGAACCGACTTTCTTTTTCGAGATTATTGAGCGCCGAGTTAGTTTAGTTAACGGCAAACAGGTGCAAGCTGGAGGTTTTGGGGCGGGGAATTTTCGAGCTTTGTTTGAGGCCATTGAACGGGAACAAATGAAGAGGGGAAGTTTGATAGATGATTGACAAAAATTCCACTTTTTAGATCATACAGGCGTGTTAATCAGCACTGCGATATCTTTCCAACCGTAGGCAATTTCTTTGAGTGCAACTCCTGCTCTACTTGTTTGCTGTTCGTCTACTTTTTCACCTCCTAAGAATTCATAAAACCTATAAGCTGAATTGTCTCCTAGTACCCAAACTAGCATCGAGTTCAAACCTAACTCTGCCAATTTTGTGGCAACTGTTCTCACGAGTTGCTGTCCGATTCCTTGACGCTGATATTCCTGCAAAATATAGATGGCAAATAATTCTCCTTTATATACATATTTGCCGGTGCGTTCGGGACCACCCGCAGCAAAACCCACAATTAGTCCCGAGTCATTCTCGGCAACGCAGACAAAAACCCCAGTATTTTTGACGTTTGCCAGGATTTCTTGCCAACGGCTTTCTCCTTTTTCATAGGACAGTTGCGCGAGGTAATCTGTGGGTACAATTTTTCGGTAAGCTGTCCGCCAAGTATCTAGATTAACCCGTGCGATTGCAGGTGCGTCAGCGATTTTAGCTTCTCTCACAATCATCAGAAAATACTCCTTTCCCGGCCTGAAATTCTCTTTTCAAGTCTAGGCAAACTATACGATCGCGCCCTTCTAGTTTAGCTCGATACAGGGCTCGATCGGCCTGTCCAATTAACTCCTCAATCGATAAACCAGCAGCAGGTACAGTAGTAGCGATCCCCATACTGAGAGTTATAACATTACTTACCTTGGAAGCAGCATGAAAAATTGCCGCTGCTTTCAAATCGTTGCGAATTGCTTCAGCTATCTGCTTTGCTCCTTGCACATCAGTGCGCGACAAAATTACCGCAAATTCTTCGCCACCGTAGCGGGCGGCTAAATCTCCTGCCCGCTGAGCCTTGCTAGCTAAAATCTCGGCTACTTGTTTTAAACATTCGTCGCCTCCTTGATGCCCGTAATGATCGTTGTAAAGTTTGAAAAAATCGATATCGCACAAAATTAAAGACAGCGACTCTTTTTCTCGCTCCATCAACTGCCATTCTAACTCCAATTTTTTGTCAAAACAGCGGCGGTTGGGAATTTGAGTCAATCCATCCACCGAAGCGAGGCGCTGCAATTCCATGTTAGCTGCTTGTAATTCTAATTTGGCTTGTTCTAAAGCTAAATTTTGCCGAGCTAATTCTTCACTTTGGCGTTTTTCTTGTTCGTACAAAAATCGGATTGAAGCTTCAGCTTCTTGCAATTCTTTCTCTGCATATTTGCGCTTGACAAATTCCCCTAATTGAGAACTTACCACAGCTATGATTTGAAGTAAATCTTGATCCGGTGGCAGTTCTTCCCGGCAAAAAAAAGTCATTACTCCTACAACTTGGCTCCTAGCGTGAATGGGGAAACCGAATCCCGATCGCAGTCCCGCTTCCTCGGCCAAGCGGGATCGCACGAAATTGCGATCGCCCACAAGATCCGTAATCCACTGCGTAGAACCGCTTCGGGAAACCGCTCCCGGCAAACCCTCACCCGCAGCCAAAGTAATCTGCTCCTCGTTTTCGGCAAACTCCCTAACTTCTTCCGCTGCCTGCCAAATTGCCACCCGCCGCCAACAAGGAGCTGCCTCGATCGGACAGCAAAGCGGCAGGCACCAAAGCGGATCTGTTTCAGATTTTATTTCCTCACCCCATCTAGTTTCTTTCTCAGCCTCTGCAGGCGTCCAAAGCTCGCCAAAATCCCACCCAAAACTTTGGCAAATAGCTTGCAAAATTTTCGGAGTTGCACTATCTAGAGAAGTTGATTCTGACAGGATATGAGTAACAGCATACTGTGCTTCTTGACACTTTTTTATGCGTTGTTGCTTGGTAACGTCTTTGCCGATATAAACAAAATCTTGTATAACCTCGCTATCTGCATCCGGGCTTCCTGTGCTTGTCTCGAAAGTAGAGCAGGAAAACGCAACAATCAGCTTTAAACCTATTTTCGTTTGGCAAGCTACTTTTACTTGAGGCCAATATTCGCTTTTAAGTGCAGGAGGTAGCTGGCTGACTTTGCGTAACAATTCCTCCTCAGCCGTAATCAGGGATATGGATTGGCCGATTAATTCCGATTCGGTATATCCAAATAATTGCTGTGCAGCTTGATTCACTTTTTTGATTTCGCCCGATGTTCCTGTTACGAACAAAACATCCCCTAGGGAATTAATAATTTTGTCAATATAATCGCCAGCCGCAGCTAAGTTATCGCCTTTAATACTTGTTTTGTTGACAGCCTGAACCATGGTTGCCTGAGTTCCAATGCTATCTGTCACATCTTCACATAAAATAATCAATCTATCAGCATTGGCTTGTCCCTTATAACCAAAAATGTACAAATTTAGATACAAATAAGAGCCGTCTTTGAGAACTCTGCTAATTGATTTTAACTGACAATCTTGCTGTCGTTCTTCAATAATATCTTCAAGAAGTCCTTCAATTCCTATCAGTTCGGGAAAACTATCGCGCACGTCTTTTCCTTCGCCTACTTCCTCATGAATGTAGGCAAAATCTTGCACTTTCACAGATATTTCTTTAATCTTAAGTTCCCGATCGACTGTGAGGTATTCAATCCTGCGTAAGGATAACAGCTTATAAAGAAGAATATTAATACTTCTGGGGCTGCTCTCTACAGTTAATGTGGGAAGCATATCGTTATTGTAGAGCATCTCTCTCAAAGGTTAGCCGGTAAAGTTAGTTGTTGTTTTGCTGCGATTTATCATGGGAATTTTTATACTGGCAGAGGTCATCACCTGTTACCGGTGGCAAATTTATGCAAACAGTAAACTTTGGATTCTCCAAGCAGTTTTTTGCTTATTTTAAAAATGGGGCCAAATATTAATTTGACCCACTTTTTGTGAGAAAGCGCAGTCAAAATCATCCTCTGTTGAGGTTGAGATTTATGAAGAATATGTAGCGGTTTACACTATTTGTGCGGCACATTTTAATTTTAAATTCCCCGATATGGCTTACAACCGCTAAAGTTGAGGGACAGCACAGTTTAATTCAAATGTTTGCTTTATTAATTAGCACCATTCCTATAGACCTTACCTCCCCTGGGTATTTGTGTCAATTTTTGTAAAGAAAGTGTTACCTTTAAGTGATATAGTATCGAAGGATTTGTATAAAAGCTTAAAAATACTCTGCTAAATGCTGAGACTTATTACCGACTTTGACGGCCCGATCATGGACGTATCCGATCGCTACTACCGAGTTTACCAGTATTGTCTCGCCGAGACTAAGCGTTCGGACCAACCAGTGCGCGAACTCCCCAAAGCCGAGTTTTGGGAGATGAAGCGCGCGCGGGTTCCCGAAACCGAAATTGCCATCCTCTCGGGATTAGATGCAGATCAAGCCCGCGATTTTGCTCAGAAACGCCGTCAAACCGTCCACACCCTACCCTACATGGTTTACGATCAACCAGTCGCCAGCGCCGTGGAAACCCTCGAAAAGGTGCAGCGCGCTGGAGTAGACTTAGCGGTGATGACCATGCGCCGCGTTAGGGAACTAGATGAAGCCTTCAACCGCTGCAATTTAGGGCAATTTTTCCCAGAAAACCGCCGCTATTGCCTCCCCAACGATTACGTTAAAACCGGGGATGTCAAAGATAAGCCGCTGTTGATGGCAAGAGCTCTCGCCGAACTGCCGCCGGCTTCTGACACTTGGATGGTTGGCGATACGGAGGCGGACATTATAGCAGCAAAAACGCACGGTGTCAAGGTAATTGGTGTTTTGTGCGGAATTCGCGATCGCACCCAACTAGAAATGCACCAACCGGATTTAATTGCCAACAATTTGAGCGAAGCAGTTGAGATTGTTTTAGGTCGCAAAAATTAGTCATTAGTCATTAGTTATTAGTCATTAGTCATTAGTTATTAATTGTTAGCCGATGTTACTTGTCGGAGGTCTTAATTCCACAGTTATTAGTGGTTGGCTGCTGACTAATAACTGCTGACTAATAACTGCTGACTAATGACTCCTGACTATCGCAGAAAACCGCTGACCAGCCACAGAATTAAAAACGTAAACAAAGCGATAAATTTCTCTGTTGTTATAAATGCCGGACTGACCAAAGAACCCAAAAAGCCTCCCAGCAACAAGCCTATAACCAAGCCCGCCACAGTCAGCAGCACAGCCCGACCAAATTTTTGTTCCTTGCGATTAACAAAATAAAGACAAGAGCCGACCCCAAGAGCCAGAGTCAACTGTAGTAAACCATCATTAGCTGCCGGATAAATACTCAGTCCGCCTAACCCCACATACACCCCAGCCGGCCACAAAATGTCCGATCGACTAGGAGTATCGATTAGCCGCTGCAACCAAGCTGGGCTGCCACTAGGAGGAGAGGGAGTAAAGCTTGGGGGTGGCGGAGTCAGCCGCTCGGGAAAGCGGATGCGTTCGGGTACTTTAATTTTACCTTCCTGTCGCTGCCGCAGGCGATCCATGAGGATCGCATCGTAAGCGGCTTCGAGCAATTCCAAACGTTTCTTGTCACCGCTGTACTGCTCAGCTAGGCGCGTGCGGGCCTCTTGCACTTCATCAAAGGAAGCATCTTCATCGACTTCAAGCAGTTGATAGGGAGTTGGCTCACTCATGGTAATAACCCGCTGAAGACTCTCGTTATAGAGTAATCTTAACAAGAGAGGAAAGCGGGGCGGGGGCTCTGCCGCTTTCCCAAAAGTTTTGCTGCTAGTTTTTGGTGCTTTAAAACAGGAACCAGCAAACCTTACGAAAATAGAAACTAGAAGGCATTTGGCATTCGTAAATAAAAAATAATGAATCCAAAGATTTTTATTTTTATCTTGGCCGTCTAAAATTTTACCTTCTGCCAAATGCCCTCAGAAGGGACTTGTCCCGCAGGCACTCACAATTCCCGACCACTGGACTTTTTTAAGTCGATCGCGGCGGTACGAAAAAAAGTGAGCCGAGTCAGAATAAGTACAGAAAGGAGCGATCGCCACTTGAGAAACATCGATTCCCAACTGCTGCAATTGCAGAGCATTGCAGAGGCGAACATCCAAGCGTACTTTTCCCGGTTCTGGATCGGCTAAGACAGGCGTTTCCGGCAGTTGGTGCAAAAACTCTAGAATGCCGTCGGCTGTCGCACTAACGCCACTCTTAGGAGCAATGGTGGCTCCCAGTTCCGCTGCTACCTCCACAGATACCTGGTAAACCTCTCCAGCGATCGCCGGCCCCATAGCAATCTTCAGATTTTCTAGTTGACTGCCTTGTGCCACAAGTTGAGCGATCGCCTCTGGTAATATCTTAGCAGCAGTCCCGCGCCAACCCGCGTGAACTGCAGCAACGAGTCCCGTGCGCTCGTCAGCAATCAGCACCGGCACACAGTCAGCCGAGCAAACCCACAGCGCCTCCAATTCTCGCTCGGCTACCAAGCCATCAGCCTCAGCATAGCTTGGGGCAGCGGTTTCCGGGCCCGGAGCCACAACCGGGGACAACTCACTCGTTTTGAGTACCGCATTGCCGTGTACCTGTTGGAGTCGGTAAACCTTAGCTCCAGGTTCGAGAACTTCCGTCAGCTCGATCGGCCCCCGGGGCGAGAACTCGCGAGTAAAAAAGCCGTGAGACCAGCGAGAAAGCAAGCTGCAAGTCAGATACGGCAAGCCTTCAGAACTCTGCCAGTCCCAACTGATACCCTCAGGCTCTCCGGCGCACTCAGAGTCAGGAAAATTTGTCAAGCGATCGCCAGCTACAGTCATGAAACCTATCCATCCCCAAGCGAATCATTTAGCTTGTATTCTAAACAATCAACAATTTTGTCCGCGAAGTTTAAAGGCAGCGCCAGCTTTAAGGAAAAAATCGCGATGAAGCAGGCGGTTTTAGGACAACCGACTGCGCCGAAATTTTGCATAACCCGAAAAATATAGGCAACTAATTAACATAGAGGAACGCCAAAGCGCTATCATCAGTGTGGCCGTCAGACACTTCAAGGCAAGTGCCATCGGGATCAAAAAAACCGGATATCGATCGCGACTGAATGTGCAAGGTATTCGAGCTTGTTCTATGTGCAAAAAAAATTGCCTCAAGCCCGGTAAAATCAGTTAGGTCTGTATATAAAGACAAGGATTGCCATACATTCGATCCTGACTTCGAGATCCTTGTGCCCCCTGTTGAGTTGGGAAAAAAAATCGTGAAACCAGTTCCAGACAAGCAAATAACAGCCCCTTTGAACACCAAACAGCAAAAAAAGAACCCTACAGGCACCCGGACTCGATCGCGCCTTTTGTCCGATCGCTCACTGCTGGTGGGACTGGGTTGCCTTGCCAGTCTGGGACTGCTCAGCAAAGGCCTAGTTTGGGCCCAAGCCGAAACTCCGCCAGCAGAACAAGCCGTCCCCGGCGCTGCTGACCTCCAGCCATTATTTGAAGCTCCTCTCCCGCCCCCGGAACCCGAATACAGCCAAGTGGAGCCTGAACCATACCCTGAACCGCAGGCAGAAGTTCCACCGTCCGAGCCTTTTGATGCCGCACCGCCGTCCGAGCCGGAGTACGCCAGCGAACCACCTCCCACCCAATATTATCTGCCAGAACCCGCGCTGATTCCCCTGCCAGAAGCGACGGCCCAGGAGCCGCCTTTTGAAGCGCCAGTTAACCCAGCCCACGCTGAAATCGACCAAACAGACTACAGCATTGGCGCTACCAGCGAGTACCAAGAGTACGAAGCGCCAACAAGTATAGAGTTTGCAGAACGATCGACCGGCTGCGAAGGAGGTGGCGATTTGTGCGCGCCTCCTCCTGTTTCCGAGCCGGTGACGGCCGATGCCGGAGAACCCAACTACAGCCCGGAACCTCCGATCGCAGACGACGGCTATATTGCAGCCCCTCCTCCTCGAAATCTGCCAGAAAGCATTCCAGACAATGTTGGGGAAACTGTAGCCGGAAATAGTAGCGGGAATCCTGTCAGTAAAATCGGTCAAGCCGTTCAACAAATAGGCAGCCAGGTTTGGGGGGGTTCAAACCCGCCGGAACCTGCCTACGCACCCCCGCGCTACCCAGCAAACATCGGCTACTCGGCAGACGCAGGATACTCGGCAGACACTGGATACTCGGCAAACATCGGCTACTCGGCAGACGCAGGATACTCGGCAGACGCAGGATACTCGGCAGACGCTGGGTATTATGCCGGCTCTGCATCTTACGGTGGCGGCGCTCCAGCGCCCAGCATGGGACTCGGGCCGGTTCAAGTCGGTGCCATTAGTGTCAGCAGCGGCAGCAATACCGGTTTTGCTTACTACAATCTCACGCCGCGTCCCGCAGGCCTGCCCGGGAATGGCAACACCAGCTTGCTGTTTCCGCTATCTATTGCTTCGGCAATTACTTCGCCCTTTGGGTGGCGGACTCATCCGGTTATGGGCTACGGCAGGTTTCACACCGGAACGGACTTGGGGGCCCCGATGGGAACGCCCGTACTGGCAGCCTATGCGGGTCAAGTGGCGATCGCCGATTGGTTGGGAGGCTACGGTTTGACAGTGGTTCTCAACCACAACAAAAAGTCTCAGGAAACTCTCTACGCCCACCTTTCGGAACTGTTTGTGAAACCGGGAGAGTGGGTGAAACAGGGAGAGACTATCGGCCGCGTCGGCAGTACGGGAATGTCTACAGGGCCTCACCTCCACTTCGAGGTTCGGCAAATGACTGACCAGGGTTGGGTGGCGATCGACCCGGGATCTCAGCTAGAATTCGCTCTGGCAAAAATGATCGGCAGTTTGGAAACCGCCAAAGTACCGCAAATGCCGAAAATGGTGGAAATACAAACCGCTAGCGGACTCAAGGATTTGGAAAACGATCTGCCGCAGCTTCCACCTCTGCCGCTGGGAATGGACATCGAAGTTCACAACATCCAGCCGCCATTCCCGGAACTCTTAAAAGCTGACATTTCTAAGCCCAAAGATCCCGAAGCAGTCAAACCCAAAATTCAGAAGCAAGCTAACAGGTAAAAATTAGGGATTGCTTAGATTAATTTTCTTGTGGAACGGTCGAAAAGCGCACCCCACAAGAAAATTAATGTTTTGTGCAACCAGCACGCGAACTCGTTGTTTTTCGTCGTTACCACGCTCTTTTGGGCAACGAGGAAAAACTGATAAAAAATGGTAACTTGCAGCTTATGCTAATAGCGCAGCATTTGTGGGAATTAATTTTATTTCTGATTATTATAGTCGGCCCGATTCCCTTAAGCTTGTCTCTTGCCTTCGAGAATCAGAAAGAAAACAATAAGTATTCATTTCCCCATTTTCTCCTCGTAGTCTTGACGGGATGGAGTATTGCACAAGTTTGTATCGGCTTGATTTTAGGAAGCGCCGATAGCCTAAATATTGCTGCGGTGATTATAGCAGAAATTTTGATTTGTGCGATCGGCTTCATCCTGATTTATACAAAAAACCACAAAACTTTTACCTTCTCGCAGTGGCCGATTCCCCAACTGAAGCAACCTTTAGGCCCCTCAGAATTCCTAATTATTGTTGCCACCGCTGTTGCAGGATTTTTGCTGTTAAAAACTCTCGCAACCAAACCCACAACCAATTATGATTCATTGTGGTTTCATCTACCTGCGATCGCGCGATGGTATCAAACCACTTCATTTACATTATTAGATGCTGCGGGAAATTGGATTTTTGAACAAGAACAAGCCCGAGTATATCCTTACAATTGGCACGTTTTATCTGCTTTGTGTGTGCTTCCCTTCGGAGAAGATTTTCTAGCAGCTTTTCCCCTGCTAATTGCGTGGGTACTGGAGGGAATTGCAGTCTATCTCTTAAGCGTAAAATTTGGAGCCAGGCGAATTCACGGTATGGCAGCAGCATCTTTAGTATTGACAGTACCGATGATGCTCAACCAAGTTAACACCATTCACCCAGACTTACCGCTAGCTGCAATATTTACAGTCGGTTTATATTTTGGTTTATCCTACCATAGCAGCAGATCGCAATCCGAACTTTCCCTATTTTTGGCAGCCACAGGAATGCTAGGCGGAATAAAAATCACGGGAATAGTCTATTCAGCCTCACTTTTAGGAGGATTAGCAATATTAGAAATTAAAAGATTCGCGGTTAATAAAAAATCTACACCAGCTAATTTTAGAATTCGCCACTTTCTCAAACCAGTGTTACTGTGCGGCATAGCTTGTTGCTTGCTTTTAGGAGGTTTTTGGTATGCGAGAAACTTGCTGCACATCAATTATCCCGTCAGCGAAGTCGGCGATATTAAAATTCCCTTAGAGCCTGTTCCCTTACCGTCTCCCATACCTGCACCACTACCTCCGGTACAGCAGCCGCCCGCTTCGCCAATTCTAAAGATTTGGCAAAGCACTTTAGCAGCTCAATTTAATCCCAGCAATATTTCCCACTGGCAAACTGTCGGCTTACAAATTATCATTAGATTGCAACTGCCATTTCTGGCGATCACACTTCAGGTATTGGCAGCACCTCTGGCTTTTATCAGAGGAAAAACCCGAATAATCGATCAAAATAATATCATTTTAATTGTAGTTCTCGCCAGCACCGGAATTTTGTATTTAATTACACCTTACACGTCCGGTACTGCGGGAGAGTCGATCGGTCAACTCAGCCCTCTACTCGGTTTTAACCTCAGATACGGATTTCCTTTTTTAAACGTACTCGCCATCGCCGCAGCAGCTACAGCAACTCTCTTGAAAACTCCAAATCTAGTTGTTCTGGCAGTGGTTGTGGTTAGTGGTTTTTTAGGAATTACTAGCAACACAAGTTTTGATAATATTAAAAAGGCTTCTTTCACCGGAGATAGTATTGTTTGGGGGAGTTTGTTGATTGACAATTTTAAGTCTAACCCCCTAGAAGCTATTAATAGTATCGTAAAAATATTACGCCCCATTTGGCAAGATATATTACCCGATCCGATATTTTATCTTGTGTCAGTGACGCTGGCTGCGATTTTGTGGAAAATGAATCCTGCCTTGGGATGGCTGAATCATCTATTTCCCACCCGCAAAAAATCGATTTACATAGTGATAATGGGTGTCTGTATAGGATTGATACTAATTGGTCATTGGAGGGAAAAGCGAGATTTTGCACGCACAGAGCTGTATCGTGGTATTTACGAATATATTGATAAAAATACAGTACCAGATGAAAGAATAGGCTTCTTTTTAAGTTCGCGCAACTACCTGTTTTACGGGAGAAATTTGGACAGACAAGTTTTATATGTGCCGTTTAGAGCCGATCGACTTTCGGCATGGATTGACAACCTGCGGCAAAATAAAATTAGGACGGTGGGATTCGGGCCACTGACTGGGACAGACGCAGCTACTAGGAAAGCTCTATCTTGGCTGACAAGTGCCCAGGGCCCGCTGCAACCAGTTTTCGGTAAAGATTTTAATACTGAGTCGGTGCTATATCGCTTGAAAAATTAAAAGTTATTAGTTACCATGAACCAAGCTAAAACTCTATTTTCAATTATTGTTCCGACCTACAATCGACCCGATAAATTAGCGGCGTGTCTTCAGTCTTTTGTTGAAATTGAATATCCCCGCGATAAATTTCAAGTTATCGTGGTCAACGATAGCACCGAAATTTCTGTAGAAAATACAATTTCGCCTTTTCAAAATCAGCTAAATATCACACTTCTGACACAACCCAACTCCGGCCCTGCAACGGCGCGAAATACTGGATCTTTTGCCGCAGAAGGCAAATTTTTAGTGTTTACAGACGATGACTGTACTGTGGGGGTAGATTGGCTGCAAAATCTGGAAAAGCGATTTGTGGAAACACCAGATTGCTTAATCGGAGGTCGAACTGTAAACGCGCTGCCGGATAACATCTATTCTACTGCCAGCCAGCAACTGATCGATTACCTTTACAGTTACTATAATGCTATTGGCGATCGCGCGCAATTTTTCACTTCTAACAATTTTGCCCTTCCCGCTGAGGCTTTCCAAAAAATCGGCGGCTTTGACACGACTTTTTCTCTAGCGGCTGGAGAAGACCGGGAATTTTGCGATCGGTGGTTGCATTCGGGCAATGCCGCAATTTATGCTCCCGAAGTTATAGTCTATCACTTCCATGCACTAACTCTTCGCAAATTTTGGAAACAACAATTCAATTATGGTAGAGGTGCTTTTTTGTTTCAGCAAATTATCTCGAAACGCGGGGCTAATGGGAAACTACAACATCCGTCATTTTATCTGAATTTGCTCACTTATCCATTTTTCCACGCACCGGGCTTTCAAAAGCTATTAATTGCTGCATTGTTTTTAGTTTCTCAGGCAGGAATTGCTGCGGGATTGTTTTGGGAGAAAAACAATTTTGTTGAGGAATAGATTTTTATTAATGAACCGCAGAGAGCGCAGAGAGAGAATTAAGAGTTAGTGGGGTGCCTCTGCTTTGAACAGTCAATTATTGATATAATTAACTCGCTGCTGAGGCATTCTACAACTCAAAAACAGGCTCACCTGCCTGTTCCACAAAGAGTGAGTTTTCTGGTGGGGTTGGCAGGATATCCCGCCCGTAAAAGGCTTATTGAGAAGGGTGCAATATCTCAGATATGAGCAAGGTGCGCGGTGCGTACCCACAGATTAGATAAATCCGTGTTCGGCTAAGAATTCTGGTGTAATTGTTCCCAAACTGTTGATTGTGGGGGTTTCTTCCCACGGTTCGGCGTGGGATTTTGAGCCGCTGCGGAGAAATTTGGCGACATATTTGCCCAGAATATCTGCTTCTAAGTTTACTAAACTTCCTGGTTGCAAATAGCTGAGGTTTGTCTCACCAAAACTGTGGGGAATGACAGCAACTTCAAACCAATTGCCGTCAGCATCGCAATCTGCCACGGTTAAGCTGATGCCGTTGACGGCGATACTGCCCTTGGAAACGATGTAAGGTGCGATTTGACGTTGCCATCCCGAATTTGCTGCTGGTGGGGCAGTAAACCGCATCTCCCAAGCGTTGGCGGTTTGGGTTGATGTTGCTAAAGTGCCGATCGCATCTACGTGCCCCGTCACAAAATGTCCCCCCAATTTGCTACCGGCGCGCAGGGAGGTTTCTAGGTTCACCAAAGCATCGGGGAATGAGCCCAGAGTTGTGCGGCGGAGGGTTTCTGGGGAAGCGACGGCGACAAAACCTTGCGGCAGAACTTCCACTACCGTTAAACAGACTCCATCCACGGCTACGCTGTCCCCAATGGCTAAATCTTGTAAAATTGGGTAGGAGTTGTTTGATGTGCAGGAAATTTGGAAATAATCGTTGCCTAGCGACTTCAGCTTTCCGAGAGATTGAATTAGTCCTGTAAACATAAGTATTTTTCCGTAGTCGATCGCTTATTTACATCAAACCATAGGGACAAACCAGAGACAGGAGGTTTTGCCGTCCCCCTGTCCCCTGGAGTCAATCTAAAATCTAAAATCGACAGTCCCAGATCTGTTGCAGATTCAGGCGAAGATCAAGTCATACTGGATTTAGGTGATCTTTATGTCCAAGTTCTCTACTGCCTTACAGTTTCTTAATTCTATGAGGCCGATCGAATGATTGAAATGAAAGTCGCTGGAATTGCCTTAGATGCAGCCACGCGCAGTCCTATTGTCTTATTGAGAGACGCTACTGAGCGACGGGCTTTGCCTATTTATATCGGTCAGGAGCAAGCAAAGGCTATTATTAGCGCGATCGAAGGGCACAAACCTCCTCGGCCCTTAACTCACGATCTGATGGTCAATTTCTTAGAGGCATGGAGTCTTACCTTGGAGCGCATAGTTATTCACTCGCTGCAAGATAACACGTTTTATGCCGTGCTGATCGTCCGTCAGGGAGAAGTTAAAAAAGAGATCGATGCCCGACCTAGCGACGCGATCGCCCTAGCCCTGCGAACGAACTGCCCCATCTGGGTGATGGAAGAAGTCGTCGCCGATGCTTCGATACCGGTCGATCGAGATGCTGATGAGGCAGAACGCCGGGCCTTCCGGGAATTTATCTCAAACCTCCGTCCAGAGGATTTGATCAAGAGAAGCGGCTTCAGCCCGGGCGAAACTTCCTGACCTTTATGCGCTATCGACGGTTTGGCAAAACGGAGTTGCACCTGTCGGTATTTTCCTTGGGAACCATGCGCTATTTGGCTTCTGAGGAAACTGCCTGTCAGACTGTACAACAGGCGGTGTCTCAGGGAATCAATCACCTGGAAACTGCGGCTGGTTACGGTTGCAGCGAGGAATATCTTGGCGCGGCCCTTTCGGCTGGTTTGTCTGTCGATCGATCGCGCCTCCACGTCACTACAAAAATTTCCCCAACCGAGGATGCAGCAGCCATGGAACGCTGCATCGACGCATCCCTCAAACGCCTGAATTTAGACTATATCGATTGTCTGGCAATTCACGGTTTGAATACTTGGGAACATTTGGCTTGGGTGCGATCGCCCACAGGCTGCATGGAAGCTGTACGCAAAGCCCTGGCTGATGGTCGCATTCGGCACGTCGGCTTTTCTACTCACGGGCCTCTGGATCTGATTTTGGCTGCAATAAATACAGATTTGTTTGAATTTGTCAATCTGCATTATTACTATTTTTTTCAGCGCAACGCCCCGGCAATTGAACTCGCCAAGCACAAAGATATGGGCGTTTTCATCATTTCCCCAGCCGATAAAGGAGGGCAACTCTACACGCCCCCGGAAACTCTCGCACAATTGTGCTCGCCTTTCTCGCCTTTAGAGTTGAACTATCGATTTTTACTCAGCGATACTAGGATTGGGACTCTGAGTGTGGGGGCTGCAAATGCGACCGAATTAGAGCAACCTCTGAAATATGCCGATCGCGACTTTCCCCTCACCCACGCCGAACTCGCTGCGTTCGATCGGCTAGAATCGGCTATTGCAGACACTTTGAAAACCGACAAATGCAGCCAGTGCTATGCCTGTTTGCCTTGCCCGGAAAACATCAACATTCCCGAAGTATTGCGACTTCGCAATCTCGCCGTCGGGTGCGACATGACTGACTTTGGCAAATACCGCTACGCCATGTTTGAAAATGCCGGACACTGGTTTCCCGGCAGCAAAGGCAACCGCTGCACCGATTGTGGCGAATGTTTGCCCCGGTGTCCCGAAGAGTTAGACATCCCCAGCCTCCTCAAAGATACTCACCAGCGACTGGGGGGCAAAGCAGGCAGGCGGTTGTGGGATTGAAAAAAAGGTGATGCAGGGAAAAGGCGATCGAGCGTATCTAAGTGTTGCAATAATTACGTTAAACTTTGGTTTAAGTGAATTTACGATAGAGTCGATCGAAAAACTACTTAGCTTGCGGACTGTCTGCAGGCATTGGTGTCCACTTAACGTCTTATGTTGTACCAATCTACTGTTTGAGTTCATAGTCTTCCTGATCCCCCCTAACCCCCCAGGGACAAGAGCGTCAAAGTCCCCCTTCTTAAGGGGGATTTACGGGGAGCGAGACTCGGCTATAAACGAGAGATACAAATGGTTTTAGTCTGAAGTTGACACCCATGTCCCCTGTCTGCTCGCAACAAACTTTAAATAGGAGCCGACAGTATATGGAAAAACAACTAAATAATACAATCTGATTGAACACCGAGAAATTGATTTATTTAAAAATATCCCAGTCATTTTCTTGCTTTATTGCCCCCGGCGAGAGCTAACAATTTTATGATGAGTGATTAAGCGAACTCGATATAAAATATAAAATCGTTCGACTGAGCGCTCACGCCGAAGTCTAAAATCTCAAATCTCAAATCTCACCTTGATTCCCTTCCCGATTAATTGATGGCCTGTCATCTAAAACCGATCCCGTATTTACTACTATGGCTCATACTCAGTTAAACGACAGCCAGCCAAATTGTCTGCCGCAAACTAAAGTGGCGACTTCCGAAAGAAGATTGAAAGCAGCTTTCAAGCCGTGTACCTACAACTTATCGGTTACCAGAAAACAGCTAATCGGACTGCTGACTTTACAAACAATCTTGCCAGTCGGACTAACGGCAGCAGCACTTTGGCTAACATCGGCAGTTGGAAGCAATCAACTGCAAAATCAAGCTAAATCCGAACTGAGCCTTAGTGAAATTAACTACAATCTCCAACTCGATAGCGCCGCCGACCGTTTGCAAAACTCTTCTGACAGCAAAACGATCGCCCAAACAGCCTTAGCTTACAACAGCGGTAAACAAACAACATCAGATTTGCGAAAATCAGTCAAGCAAATTTTGGCAAATCAAGTCAAAACAGGGGAAATAGACAGCGCGGCTTTAGTGGGAAAAAACAGGCAGATTGTGGTTACCGTCAACTCCAACCAGAAGGGAAAAAGTTTTAACCTGCAAAAAATAGTCGATCGAGTATTCGCTGCAAAACAGCCAATTACGGCTACCGAAATCCTTGCCAAATCAGAAGTTCAGGAACAATTGGGATCTGTGCCGCCCGGAAAGGGCGATCGCCCTGTTCTCCTCCGCTACGCAGCAATTCCCGTAAAAGATCCAAAAACTCAGACAGTGATTGCTGCCTTAGTATTAGGAAAAATTATCAGCAAAACGTCGGTAGTTGCTAGCAGCCAAATTCTCAATTTACAGGGCGGTGGATATCAGGCTATTTACGCACCGCTGGCTGACGGCAAATTTGTTTTGGCAAGTTCGCAAACATTTACAAAAAACCAACAGTTACCAGACTTGCTGGCCGAGAAATCGCTGCTGAAATCTGCACTCGCCGCCGGCGGCAAACCAGTCGCCGGAAACGTACAAACAGGCAGTCAAACTTATGCAGTAGCTGCCAAATCCCTTGGCAATTTAGCGGGAAAACCCGCAGCAATTTTAGTGCGATTCATCCCCAAAACCTCGATCGCAACTGGGTGGGGCAATAACTGGCTGCTGGCACTGTCTGCGGCTGCCGTTGTCCCCTTCGCCTTGGCAGTTGCAGTCACCCGCCGGATTGCCAAACCCACAAACTCAGATTTATCCACAGCAGACGGGAATCAGGCATCTAACTCCACCGCCGAACCGCAGCAGCGACCCCGGAAGTTGGATCTAATTTATGACAATTTAAATTTCGGCGAATTCCCCGATTTATTCAAAAAATCGAGTTTAGATGGTCAATTAGCAGTCGATTTTCGATATAAAAAAATTGCGGGCGATCCTCTTCGACCGCTTCGCCAACGCCCGATCGCAAATCCCCACATCCCGCTCGCTTTCCAACCCCTAGAATTGCCCGAAAACTCCATCTCAAACCAGTCGCGGCAGGTACATACAGAACTAGAAAAAAGCGAGATAGCCTTAAATCTAGTCCAGGAAGCTTGGCAAGACTTAAATCGCCTCAACTTGGAATTGCAGCCAGAAATACTCGATCGCCAAAATACTCAAAAAGCCCTGCGAAAGAGCGAAGCACTGCTGCAAGCGATTTTAGACAACTCAACAGCAGTAATTTACATCAAAGATGTTGACGGAAAATACCTGCTCACAAACCGCCATTTTGACAATTTGTTCGACATCGCAAAAGAGCAAATAACAGGGAAAACCGACCGCGATATTTTTCCCCAAGACAAAGCAGCAGTTTTGCGAGAAAATGACCTGAAAGTTCTCGAATCCTCCTCGCCCCTAACCATCGAAGAAATCATCCCTCAAGACGACGGCCCGCACACTTATATTTCTCTGAAATTTCCCCTGTGCAACTCTGAAGGTAAAGCTTATGCAGTCGGTACAATTTCTACAGATGTGAGCGATCGCAAACTTGCCGAACTCACCCTAGAAAAAGCCAAAGCAGAACTAGAAATAGAAGTCGAACAGCGCACCCTATTCCTCAAACAAGCCAACGAACTCTTGCGGTTTGAACTCGCCGCCAGAGCCCGCGGCGCCATCACAGTCAGACAAATGACCGCTCAGGTAGCCCGACACGCCAGAACAGTTGACGGCATTCTAGGCGCTTCTCTTGACCTAATTTTTCTAGTAGATAGATCGGGAAAATATACCTATGTCAGCCGCACCGCCGCTCAAGCGGCCGGCCTGAACCCCAGAGAAATGATTGGCAAAACCTGGCAGGAATTAGGCTGGTCGCCAACAATTATGCAGCGGGTTCACCAAGAATGCCACGCCATATTTGTGACAGCCGAGCCCAAGAAAGGCGAAGTAATTGTCCCCACGGCAAACTGGGGAACCCGCGACTACGAGTACATTCTCAGTCCGGTTTGTGCGACAGACGGCAGCGTCGAAGCCGTAGTGGCGACACTCCGGGATATCACCGAACGCAAAGATGCGGAGGAAGCGTGGCAGTTGGCCAAAGAAGCAGCAGAACTCGCCAACCGCGCCAAGAGTGCTTTTCTGGCAAACATGAGCCACGAGTTACGCACTCCCCTCAACGCGATTATCGGCTACAGCGATATGCTGGTGGAAGATGCCGAAGAGTTAGGCAACTTAGAGGTAGTCTCGGATTTAGACAAAATTCGCACTGCGGGCAAACACTTGCTGCACCTAATTGACGACATTCTCGACATTTCCAAAATTGAAGCTGACAAGATGGAGATTTACCTCGAAAGCTTCGATGTTGGAGGCTTAATCGAGGAGGTGGTAACAACTATCAAACCGCTAATGGATAAAAACGGCAATACTTTGGAAGTATTGATCTCTGACAATATCGGCGCGATGCACGGCGATTTGATGAAAGTGCGGCAGGTAATGCTGAATTTGCTCAGCAATGCTGCTAAGTTTTGTGCTAATGGGACGATCGTGCTTGCTGTCGAAAGAATTACCAGTGAAGAATTAAAAAATAAATATCAACCCAGAGTTGCTCAAATGTTAATTTTGGATGCAGACTTTTTAATTTTTCGAGTGACGGACACGGGCATCGGCATGACACCAGAACAGCAAGAGCGACTGTTCCAACCTTTTACTCAAGCTGACAATTCAACTACTCGCAAGTACGGCGGTACGGGTTTGGGACTGACTATCAGCCAGCGTTTTTGTCAGATGATGGGCGGCGATATTGAAGTAAGTAGCGAGTTAGATTGCGGTTCTACTTTTACTGCTTATCTGCCTGCTTCATTGTTTAAGCGATCGGAATTTTAACATGACTGTAGTGGGGGCTTTACCAACAATAAAAGCAAAAAAAAACAATCTAATAAACCCGCCCCCACACAACTAAAAATCGCAATGTACATCTTTTGCCTCTAATAAGATGTAAGGTTGATGTAGGTTATGTGCTGTGCGCGGGCGGGTTTTCTAGATGGCGAGTTTCCGACATAAATGGTTGGTAAAATGCGGCCCTACGGGAAATATATAAAAAATAAAACAATAATTATGAAATACGATGTTTATCCCCGCAAAAATTGCATTTTGACAAAAAGTTTATTTTTGTTCCTTATGGCGGGTTCTGCGTGCTTCGGAGCCTTGCTGTGGGGACAATCGGCCGCATATTCCCAGCAGCCGAGCTGCCCGACTGGCAACGCTGCTAATTTCCCGCCGCCCCCGCTTTCGCAAACCGAAAAAAGTGTGCCGAGTCTGTGGTTAGCTCAAAAACTCTATGGCGGAAAATTGCTCGATCGCTGGTTTGTAGATCCCGGCAATACTTGGGTAATTATCATAGTCAACCGCCAACTTTGGAGTTTGCTCGATTATATGGAACGCTATCAGTTTGTCAACCGCTTTGGCACTGTCGCCAACGATTACGGTTACAATGTGCGAGTTTGCAACCGTCAAGGCACTGCTTTGGCAGTTTATTCGTGCCAGGGCGATCGGCTTAACTGTCGCATTGATTTAGAATCTCTCTCAAATCCGGGTATTCGAGGAAGGGTGAAAGGATTGTAGTAGGGTGCGTCAGTCGCGAGTAATTTTGTGGATAATAAATAAATCAAGAGATGACGCACTCTACATTTTAACTTCTCACTACTTGCCTAGTTTCTTGCCAGAGCGATCGATATTGCTGAATCCCCGCATCCCCAAAAGGCAGCAGAAAGTCGCTAGCAGCAAGAATCTTAGCATCCGGCAACAACACAGAATTAGTGCGAACAGCTTCCGGCAAATCCTCGGGTTTCATGCCGACAATTATCGGCGAACTAGCTTTAGCCAGCAAAGATAATTGAGGAGCAACCCGAGGCTGCAAGCAAAAATCAATCCATTTATCAACTAAAGAAACTGGATTCCCTGATGCTGGTTCTACCCACAAATCTGTCCAAAGTGCAGTTCCCGAAACAGGAATTACTAAAGCAATATCCTTTTGAGTTTGCAGCAGCGGCAGCAAGTCCCCAGAGGAACCTACTGCCAACCAAGTATCGCCTAAAATTAATGGTTGTAGGTAAGCGTCAGAACTATAAAGTTTAACTTGTTGGTGCAGATTTGCGAGTTCTTTTTTAAGATTTGGGACTTGATCTAATTGCTGCGTATTGTAAGATTTTCCGAGTTTTTTTAATGTTAAACCGATAACTTCTCTGGCACTGTCTGGCAGAGAAATTCGATCGCGTAATTCTGATCGCCACAAGTCTTTCCAATCTGTCGGAGTCCACCCCAAGGCCTTAAATTTGTCGGTTCGATAAGCAATTACCGTACTTCCCCAGCGGTAAGGTGCAGCCCACACTTTACCTTGAGGATCTAATTTACCCTCATCGTTGCGCCTGACGAGTTTTTGCCATCTTTCTGGCAATTGTGGCCAATTAGCAAACTTAGCAGGATCGATCGGCTTAATCAATTTTTGCCTAATTGCCAAAGTCAGCCAGTAATCTCCCAACATCACCAAGTTAGCTTGATTTTTTGATTGGGGAACCTGTTTCCACTCCTGCAACAGGGCGAATAATTCTTTTAATTGTCCTTCTTGCGTTACCTGCAAAAGCGGAGACGGTTGTACATCGCGGCTAAATTTGCTTACCAGTTGGGCCGGAATACCATTTTTGAGCGATCGAATTTTGAGAATGGGCTTCGAGTCGCACCCTGCCGCCAATTGACTTAAAGTTAGGGTGGCGGCCCCCAATAGCAAAGACCTTCGTTTCACCTGTGAATCCGCTTTTCTAAATAGTGACCGATCGTTTTGTGTTCTACAGCCCGGGAAATAATTGTTTGTCGAGTCCGGTAGTTGGCGCCGATTTGTCTTATTTCTTCCTCAAACACAGAGCCATTGTACTCGGTTCTGCTGCGGTCTGAGTCTGTTGGACTCTTGCCCTGATTTTACCTTCTACCTTGTCGATCGAGCTTTCCGATGCCGAAAACTCTGTCAACTTAACGCCTAATTTCTCTGCTCCAAGTTCCTTTGAGCCAGTTTTGCTCGCCAGCCGGGTCGATCGACTGCATCTGTGTTACATTTTTTAATATAACGAAACAACGAGAGCGCTGCCATCTGCCGTTGGAGGACGCTTTTTACACAACCCAAGTAAAAAATCCTTTTTAAATCGGCGACAGCTTAATAACTAAAAAAACTAAAAATCCATTCATCTGAATCCTGAAACCACTGGCGAGAGCGAAGTCAATCTAATAGGACGCTCTGCCATCCGACTCTCAGAAACCCGACGTTTTAACTCTGATTGAAGGTTTGAACGAAGTATGGGGGTTAACCAACCCGGTTCTTGTGTCCCAGACTGTGTAAAACCTAGAATCTAAAATCTCCAATCGACTCACGAATGCCGAGCGATTATCTTCAAGCTGGCTCCCTAAATCTACCGTCAGGATTGGGAACACAACAATTACGTCAAAAATTAAATAATTTAGTGATAAATCCCAGTTATGTAAAGATTTACCTAAAATGTAAAGATATAAGTTACGAGCCAAAGGATGATTGTATGGAAGCGCTCCGCCAGCAAGTTACAGTATTGAGCCAACAAGTCGATGCCCTCTACAAACTCATAGAAAACCTCAATGAAAAGTTCTTGGAGTCTGCCAAGGACACGAAGCTGACCCAGCAACAGAGAAACGATCGCTCTGGAACCCTAGGAAATGACCAAACCTCGTCCTATCAAAGCTACAGCACTCTCGACGGCCTCCTCGAACACAAGGACATACTGTTAGATGACAGCTACTTCGACAAGAATTCTCAAAGCTTGGAAAAAGAGCTGAGCGCAGAGATTCAAATCCAGCGCTTAACTGCTCAGCTAACAGCAGCTTATAATCGAATTGCCGCCTTGGAAGAACAGTTGCTCTCCAAAAGAATGCACTCGCAACATCTAGGCGGGCCTAATTAAATATTGCTAGCGGGGATCGGGTACTAATCAAAAAAAAATACAAGTTGCGTTGATTTATGCTCGTCTACTTATAGATTCATTGCATAGAGTTTTTTATCTCCCGCAATTAGCAGGGGGAATACTGCATCAAAGCCAGATATTGTGTAGGAAATTCTGTAAATATGAGAGCAGAAATGCTATAGAAAGTGATATAATTATTCAGCAAAAAGGAAGCTGGGTGAGCAGCACCACCATGTTCGCAGCTCGATCGGCGCATCTGAATTTTTAATGTTTAATTCCTAAGATTCCTGGACGCACAGAAAACTAAAAACCCGGTTTGCGAGTGTATTCGTCGCTGCAAAACCCCCATATTTTCAGTAAAAACCTGGTTTTTTGCCTCCAGGACTCTCTAATGTTTAATTTCACACCGCGAGGCTAAAGCTTCGACAGCTTGGAGGAGTTGAGGAGGAGTCCAATTTGCAGTCAGACCACTGGCGATCGCACAGGCTCCCGCACCGACACCTTCTTTAACATAGCCGCGATCGTAAGCTTGCAATTGCCCGTAGCGAGATCCCGCAAAACTTAGCTGCGCGGCTAACAGAGGCACACCGCCGATATGATTAGCAAGTCCTACAGTGTCTCCTGTAGGGTCTTCGGCCACCCAGCGCGTAGTCCCCACCGCAACTTGTTTGGGACACCATACCAGAGCATATTCCCTGACTAAGGCTTGCATCAAAGCGTACACTGCCAGCATTTGCGTGCCCCCGGCCAGAAGCACCCCGCAAGTCCGACTCGCGGCGATCGCCATTGCCGCGACCGCTATTTGCATCGGATCGCCCACCGCCGCTACCAATTCCAGGGGAGTGCTGTTTTGTCCGCCAATTTCCCACTCAGCATTATTGAGTCCCGCTGTCACCGCAGCCAATTTTTGAGCGTGATTGCAGCGAGGATGAGAACTATTAACTTTGCCCGCCGCTGCAATACCCAAACCCATTAACACGCCCAAAGCAGTAGTCGTTCCCCCAACTACGCACTCCCCTAAAATTAAATAGCTGCCATTAGTTTGAGCAGCCAATTTAGCTCCCCAAATTAATCCTTGTTCGAGCAAATGTTTGACTGTTTCGAGTTCTAAAGCATTCCCAGAAATCAGACACTTTGCCGGAGTGCCGCCCAAATCAATTGCAGGTACCGGAGGTGGCAGGGGCAAACCAGCATTAAATAGGTAAAGGGGAAGTTCCAAAGCTTCGACTACAGCGCGAGATATTAGTACCGGCGAGGCACCCGCTTCTAGGGGCGGCAAAGGATATTGGGGCGACGGTTGGGGGCCGTTATACAAAAATTCTGCATCGGCTAAACAAGTAAATTGTCGATCGTGCGGGGTTGCTCCTGCTGCTGAAATCCCCGGAATTAAGCCAGTAGCGGTAAATCCTAGCACGCAGGCAAATATCGGTTTTCGTCCCCGATAGCGATCGAGCCATCGCTGCCCCTGTTCAACTTTTGTATAAATACCAATCATAATAGTTACTTATTAGTTATATAGCAATCCTCGCATCATTTGTGAATTTCTTACTTTCTCCCTGCGGCTTCGGGGAGGGTTGGGGTAGGGTAAAAAATTTACGACTTCTGCAAGGATTGCTATAGCAGAAGGAAGAAGGAATAATAAAAAAGAAGTAGTTACTAATAGTTTCAATGATTAAAAATGCCTTAACCGTCTTGGCGGTTGCTAAATTAGTCATATCATGTCCGCAGTCACGATCGCAATGGAAGAGGTTTGTAGTGAAAATTTTAGTCCTCATAAAAATCTGCACTTAAAGAGGTTTGTAGTGAAAATCTTAGTCCTCATAAAAATCTGAGGACTCAAGTCCTCACTACAAAATTTCTAACTGTTATCATAAGAGAAATAATATAATTGGTAAAGAGATTCTTCTTCCCTCTTCCTTCTTCCCTCTTCCTTCAAATAACTACTCTTCATAATCGATCAAAACTTGCACCCAGCTTGGCGGCCGCGGGATTGGATTTCCCAAACGATCTAATAGCAGCAAAGCTACTAAATGCACTACAAATAAATAGACAATATTGTTAACCAAAATCATCCCGGCGGCGATCGCCCCAATAGTGTTCAAACTCGGTACATTAAGCCAGCCCAGCTTCACAAACACCCATTCCACCATCTCTGTTACCTGGGCGGTTACGTAAACCCATAGATCTTGGCCCACCAACGCTGACAGCAGCCAAAACCGAAAAAAGAAGCCGACAGTACCAATTAGCGCGCCCACACTAATAGAGAGTGACCAACTCGCTTTACGCCTCCAAAGTCCTCCCAGCGCAACTCCCATAATTCCAAAAGGCATCACGTATAAAATGCTCCGCGTCGGGCCCATGAGTACCGACAGCAGCAAACCCGATACCAAAGCTGCCATCCAAGCTGCTCGGTTGCCCCAACGCAAGTAAACTAGGGCGATGGGTATCGGGAAAAAAACCCGCAGCAAAGGCCCCAGCGGAAAGTAATAATTTACCAGCCAAATTAAGCTAGCCGTACTTGCTAAAAAAGCCGTTTCTACCAGCCTTAAAGGCGCTTCCCCAGAGGCGCGCTTCCCCGGATCGGGATTGGTGCGATCGCCAGCCATTGCTGAAATATCGGCGGTTTGCGGCTCGTTATTTGTACTGGGTGAACTACCCGAATTAGACGCAGCATCTGCTGAAAAAAAATCACTCATCCGATTTTAGATTTTAGATTTTAGATTTTAGATTTTACGGAACCTGCGCCCGATACGGCTGATTCCCGATTTTAGATTTTAGATTTTAGATTTTAGATTTTACGGGACTTGCGCCCGATACGGCTGATTCCCGGTTTCACTGTTTGGATGCCTCGCCGCCAAATTTAATATTGCTCGCAGAAACCGGGTTTAGGCAGGAACGCAAGTCTTATTTTAGATGGATTTTCTCAGCCAAAATTTTCAGCAGCATTATTTTTCGATTTTGGCTTCCTGGATTACAAGAACCGAACAAGATGCGTGGTGAACGACATAATTGCTGACGCTGCCGAGAAAAGCTTCTGTAAACCCAGTGCGGCCGCGCCTCCCCAACACTATTAAATCTGCGCCCCAATTTTCGGCGGATTCACAGATACAATGCCCCGGATCTCCGTCCATTTTGCAGTCAAATTCCACCTGCAATCCTTTTTTTGCTGCGGCGTCGCAGTAATTTTTCAGCAAACCCGAAGCCTGTTTTACATCCCTGTCCAGCCGCAAACGTTGAGCTTGATAAGCTTGATCCATTAACTCGACATTCAGGCCCAAATCTACCGGAATTGGCACTGCAGTCTGACCCATCGTGCTAACAGTAACGCAGTTAAATAGCATCACCTGGGCGCGATCGCTCAGAGCTAATTCTAAAGCTTGAGTGAAGACGCGGTGGCCGAGTTCAGAATCATCTAAGGCGGCGAAAATTTTCTTAAAACTCACAGCTTTACCTCCTGCGGGAAATCATTAGTATCAGTTAGGTAACAGAGAGTGCTGTTGAATCTAATTCAAATTAGCAAACTCTGATACTTCTAGACTAACAGACGCTCTAAGGCATGCAGGTCGGGAATGCACAAAACGTCACGTTCGCGCTGAATAGTTCCTTTTTTTTCCAGCTTGCTCAGCACTCGCGTTACTGTTTCGCGAGCCAGCCCGCTGAGGCTGCTCAATTCTCTGTGTGGTAGGTTGGGAATTTCTGTACCTCCTGTTTCCAGGATTTTTTTGCCTTGCCCCTCGGCCAAAAATAATAGAATATCTGCTACTCGCGAGGTACTGTCCGACTCTCGCAAACGCAGGCGGCGGTTGACTTGTCGCAGGCGACGCGCCATCAGTTGAGCTAGTCGAATGCCTGCTAGCGGCTCGGTATGAATGAGCTGCACAAAATCCTGAGATGGCATATTGCCGATCAGTGTCGGGGCTAGGGTGATCACATCTGTCGATCGCGGTGCTTCTTCGATCGCGGCCATTTCCCCGAATAATTCTCCTTTCCCTAAAATATTCAGTGTTACTTCTTTTCCGTCTAGGTTGTAGGTGCGAATTTTCACCCAACCATCCAATATAAAATACACTGATGTTCCCCAGTCATTTTCGAGTAAAATCACTTGATTCGACGGATGACTGCGGGTAACGATGTGGACAGTTGCTCTCTCAATTACAGGATCGGGTAATCCTGCAAAAAAAGGAGTAGAAACTATCAATTGATTTATATTGGAATTCGGATCTCGGGTGTTAAAGCGGTCTTCCATGAGGCCATCATTTTAATTTATGCGCTTGAGCTGCGCTGGGCAGTTAGAAATAGCTTGCAGCCGAGTCATTCGATTTGAGATTCAAGAAACAATGATCTCAAATCAAGGATCTCAAATCGGCAATTTTACCTCTAAAGTTTTGCGGGCAAAGGCTCAATATGGGAATTAATAGCCTCAAGCTCTGATTGGGAGCTAGAAACTAAAGAATATACCATAATTTTTTAGATATATACCACTGAGCAAATTTTATTAACAAAATTTTAGCAAGGTGGCAAACGACTGAGCCGATCGAATTACCTTTGAAAGCACTTCGCTTAGAAAGCTTAACACTGCTGAGAGATTTGTTGTCACTAGGCCCTGCTGTCGAGAAGGCAGAATCGACGAACACAAGCCTGCAAGCACGGTAGACAGATCCCAAATCCGACTGCAAGCCTGAAACCTGGCAAAGGTCAGCACGATCGGCAAAATCCACAGCCATTGCGAGCCTAAAGACTGGCGCTCTTGGCGAGCGAAACCCACCGACTTCCCAGCCAACTTTTCTGCTACCCCAAGATTATTGTACCATTAGTATCTAGCCATGAATACATATAAAAGGCTATAATTAAAGGTTACTCAAACCCAGTATATGGGAACAATCCCGAATCTCGGTATCCCAAACCGCAAATTGTTTGAGGTTTTTTCCAAGTCCGTGAAACAGCAAGAGACAGTGGCGCGCCACCATACTAACCAAACTCGCGGTGACAGTGTGCGGCCCGCCGTTCCAGCCGGTGAAGGCAAAAGTTCGTCGGGATCGCAGCTCTTACGAGCAGGAATCAGGCTCCGGGTCGGGAAACTCGCCCCTGAGCCGCAGAATTTGACAGCACTTGCCATTGATAGCAGCGGGCATTTGGTGCGGAAGTACCGGCTAACCTATCATAGGCAATAGAAGTTATCCGAAGGCAAAACGTTAATTAACAGTTGTCAGAAAATATTAGTGAATTATTGACGGACTCGCATTCAGATTATTCTATCTATTGGCATCGCTGCCGCCTGACTTCAGTCTTTTTTCGGTAAAGTTTCTCCCAAGCCGCATTCCCAGAGGTTCCGCCCTTGAATTCTCAGAAGTACAAAATTCAAGCACTGATTGCTGAGATAGACGAGGTACTCAGCAAGCCCGCACCCCGCTTGCCTTGGACGGGTTCGATCGATACTGTCCACCAGCGCCAACTTTTAGAGCGAGTTCGCGCTTATCTGGTTTCCTCAGACTCAAAGCTAACGGCCGCAAAAGCCCCCGCCCGCCCAAATGTCCGCCCGCAACCAGTTCCAGTGCCCAAAGTGCCTCTGCCCGCCCCTGGCCCCTCAGCAGCAGAGCAAATCATGCTTGCCGTAACCGGAGAAATCAGCCACCTGCGTTCCAGCCTGACAGGGCCGCTCCAAGAAGACATAGAAGCTCTGCGGCAAGAGCAGCAAGCTCTAATTCAAGAAATCAAACAGCTAGAAGCAAAACGGCAGCAGCAACAATCCCTAGCTCAGCAACAAGCCAACCAACAGCGAATCATTGCTGAATTCTTGCAGGTACTGACTGCCCGCTTGGAAGAAACCTTGACTAGCGATTTCTCCCAAATTCTAAGTTCCCTAGAAAATCAGTTATTGCAAAGCAGCGCAACAGCTTACTCTTTGGGCGGTGCGGGTGATGAACAATCGGCTATTGACGTAACACTTAACCGAGAAACCTCAGAAGAACACCCGCTGCTGACGCCGGCTCAGAGGTTGGAGCAAATGCAACTGTTCCAATCTCATGCTGACAGTCTGCTGATGAGTCTCGATTCTAGGATGGGTACCGTGTTCGAGGCTTTGCAAGCAAATCTGCAAAGCTATCAAGCTTCCTTGAGACAAGAACTCGAAAATATGTACGGTTTGAGTCAGCAGAGCGAGGCGATGTTCGCAGGTTTGCTCAACCACTTGGCCGCACAGTTGGGACGAGAAGCATCTTCCTACGTTCAACAGCCGATCGATTTAGCAAATAATCTCGAAACCGTCACCCCAACCGCAGCCGATCAATCTCCTGTCGCTCCCACCCTTTCAAATACTTCGATCGATCACTCAGCCGCAGAGACTCTGACTGAAGACTCGGTGCAGGAAATTCGCACCGGCGAATTCGGAGAACAAGACAGATTGCCCTACGCCGGTACAGAAATTTCTCCGCAATTCAGACAGTTGAGGCGCGACCGCGACCGCATTCAAGCCCCCATTTTGCTCCCGGAGTTGGAAGATAAATTTGTCGGTTCTGCACCCGAAGTATCTCGAAATGAAACTAGGTTTCCTGGCGGTGAATCGGAAAATACGTTAACAGAAAAAAACGAAGAGATTGAGGATTTGTATGCAAGTTTGTTCGCGGGAGAAGCGGTTCCTGAAGTAGAATTACAAATCGAAAGTTTCCCGGTAGAAAATACTGAAATCGAGGTCGAAAGTGAAGGTGTAGAGTATCAAAATGCGGCGGATAATGAAACTGCCGACTCGCTAAAAATGACCGAAGATTTGTTTGTAAATCTGCTAGAGGAAGGCGACTCTCTGGAAGAGATTTTAGGAGATGAAGATTCAGACTTTGTAATGGGTAATTCTGTAGACGCTCTAACTTTAGATACTGCAGATTTATTTGAACCGCAAGTGGCAACAGTAGCTCAAGTTTCAGAAGCACCACCCTCAACCGCTGAGGTGCAACTTGACGCGGACGATCGAGAAAATCTAGAAACGGATCAAAACCTCAGCGAGCAGTTCGGCGCTACTGTGCCTCAGTCAGCAGCTTTGCCGTTGAGAACGCCTGTAGAAATTAGCCCTCACCACCCCAGTGCCGCGCCCCATGTGCCGAGTGCCGGCGATGTTCAAACTGGTGAGTTCGACTCATCCTCGCAGGGGCTCGATGATGGGTACATCCAAGCTTCGCCGGACGAGGATTTGCTGCCGGTCGAGGCATTAGAAGATGACCTCGATCGAGCTCTAAATTTGGACAACAATACTCTGGAACTTTTGGAGGCAGACCTCTACAATCTGGAGGGATTGGAAAATACTAGCTCCCGGCGATCGATTTTCTCAGCCGCTAACAGCTTGGATTTATCGGCGAGTTCCCCCGAGGACATTGCAAAAAATCCCTTTGCCGAGGCCGCAGAGGAAGAACTCGGCACGCTGGAGGATTTGTTCTCCGATGTGTTGGAACTCTCACCTGATGATGAACCCTTTGTTTTGGAAAACGAAGTTGAGGATGACTTGTTTGCTGAGGAAGACGACTCGAATTTGACGCTAGACGAGATTTTGGCTAGTTTGACCGAGACCGATCGCCCTTTGACTGATTCTCCCCCCCCAGAAACTGCCGAAACTAACGAACTGCGATCGAGTCCTCCAGAAAGTAAAAAAAAAACCTAATTTCGACAGAGAGTAAAGCAGGAGTTGTTGAGGGGAAAACCGAGTTTAGCGAGTTTGCCACACAGCAGCCAGAGTTGGCGCCTCCTTTTGTTGCAGGTGCGATCGCCCCATCCCGAGAACGCCGGAATTCTAGCTGGTATTTGGGTATTGATTTTGGTTCCAGCGGCCTGTCTGCGGCTTTGCTCGATCGCACCAGTGGCCAGTTGCACCCGATTTACTGGGAAGTATCGCAGGCTGAGGGTTCCCCAGCAGACGCCAGCTTTCGGATTCCCTCGGCTGCGGTGCTGGCGAACACAGCCCCAGGAAGCCCAGGGTCAGAGGTGACAGTCAAGTCGGCGGGATTCCGACCCCAGGCTTTGGCTGCAGGAGAATTTTTACTGGAAAATTTTAAATTGCCTTTAAAGGTGGGCATTCCTTATCAGCGGGAGGCTGCTGGGATGTACGAACCGCTGTTGCAGTGGTCGCCCTTGCAGGCTTTTTCGATCGCCTTGCCGCTGCAAGGTGTGCGCGCACTGCTGGCTACTTTGAATCCGAATTTGCGGGGACAAATATTTGACGGATCGGGGGAAGTTTTGGATTCTGCACCAAGGGCAATTTTTGCAGGATTGCCAGTTTCCAATTTAATCTGTAGGGCTTCGGGACTAACGCCAGAAACTCTCGATGCGGCGCTTTTAGACTTGCAGGGTGTAATTTTGGGGACTCCTGCCGGCTGGTCGGATGTTTATATGTTTAATCTGCGGGAGGCGGTTTTGGGCGCGTCTCTGGTGGCTTCTGATTCGCAAATTTTTGTGGTGGAAGATGCGATCGCCACTTTGCTTGCTGCTGTAACTCCTGTAAAAAATGGCATGGAAGTCGAGTCGTCAGCCGTGGATTCTGCTAAGGACGGCGAAGAAGCTGCACCGCTGAGTGTTAATGCTTCGTCTTTTAGCGGGGGAACTTTGATTTTGAATGCGGGGGCGGCGACGGTGGAATTAGCTTTAGTTGAGTTGCCGTCCAATCTTCACGATTTAACTCGTGCTGATTTTACTTGCCACAGTTTTGGTTTTGCTGGCGATGCTTTCGATCAGGATATTATCTGTCAGTTGTTGGCTAAAAATGAAACGTGGGGAATGTCGATCGATTTGCCACGTCCGGGGCATCCAGATTTGCCGAGCCGCTATCAATTGCAGCAGCGGTTACAAGGTTCTGCTTTTGGCCTGCAATTGTTAGAAGCGGCAAGGCAAATAAAAGTTATTTTGCAACATCAAAAAAGTTTTGCTTTGGATATTGGCCAGCAGCATTGGGATGTGAAGCGCAAAGATTTGGAAAGTCTGGTTTTAGTGCCTTTTGTGCAGCAGTTAAACCGCGAATTGAATGCTTTGCTCAGCCGCGCGGGAATGTCGCCGGCGGGGATTAATCAGGCGATTTGTGCAGGGGGTATGGGTGCTTGGCCTGCGATCGCCCGCTGGTTGCGGCAGAAGTTGCCGAATGCGATCGTGGTTCAAGACCACGAATTGCAGGTCGATCGAGATATTTTTGAGATTCACAATTCTGCATTAAATTCGGTATCTCAAAGTACAAATTTTTCCCAAAAAGTTGGTCGAGTTGCCTGCGGGTTGGCGAGTTTGGGTCTCTATCCTCACATTTTGGATGTGTCGCAGCAGCAGTACAGCGACTTTTTTCTGCTGTGGGAATTAATGCAGGTTTTGGGTGAGGAAACTTTGAGCTTTCAGGAAATTTTGCAGTTGTTGGAACGTCAGGGCGTCAATACCCGCACCTGCGAACCCCGGATTTTGCGGATTTTGGAAGGAAATTTGCCGGCGGGACTTGTGCCTGCGGAGGAAGATTTCATGCTGTTGGCCGAGGAGTCAAGACAAAATCCTGATTGGGAAGCAATTTTGGCTGAGCCGCTTTTCTTTGAAGATGTCTCACGGGGTTATCGTTTGAATCTCGAACACGCCTCTGTTGTCCGCGAATATTTAGCCAAACTCGCCTCTAGCAGCCAGCAAAAATTCTTAGAGCCGCTAACACTTGCTTGGGATGTTCGCACCGATATTTATCGCTAAACGGCCAAAAACCCGGTTTCTCAGTAGTATCCTCCCTGTCTTTCGGGAAGAGTCCTAGTCGAAACCAGGTTTTTTTGCGTCCAGGACTAACTTTTTTGTGTAAATTTACGTAAGTTTACATAAACTTTATACGTTTTTATAAAAAATACATAGAAACTTTATAAAAGTATTATTGGTTTTTAAAGATTGTGCAAAGCTCAGCATTTCAGGTTCTGCAGATTTGGGATGGCTAATAAGATGGACGTAAGAGATCGTTAAAGTTGAGACAAATCATATGAAATTTCCCATGGGTGCCTCGTGGAAATCATCATTATCAGAAATCCTGTCCTTATTTTTTCAAGAATTTACTTACAGAGTCGGTGTATCGAAACAACAGCATCACCGATCCGTAACGAGCAAGGTAAAACGGTTAATCGATATTTTGGGCTCGCTGCTGGGACTGGCAATTGCTGCTGCGGTGGCGGTGCCGGTGGCAGTGGCGATGCTATTGGACAATCCGGGCCCGCTGCTTTACAGTCAAGTCCGCTGCGGCTTCAAAGGGCGGCTTTTCAGAATGTGGAAATTTCGATCGATGGTTGTCGGGGCAGAAAACCTCAAACATTTAGTTAGGAACCAAGCCAAGGGTCACATTTTTAAGAATGAAAATGACCCGCGAATTACCCGCATCGGCCGTTTTTTGCGGAGGACGAGTTTGGACGAGTTGCCTCAATTCTGGAACGTGTTAGTCGGCGACATGAGTTTGGTGGGGACTCGGCCGCCCACTCCCGATGAGGTTGCTGCCTATGACGAATTTCACTGGAAACGTTTAAATGTCAAACCCGGTATGACTGGGGAGTGGCAAGTCAACGGACGGTCTGGAGTGAAAGACTTTGACGATATTGTACTCATGGATCTCGACTATCAGCGCAAGTGGTCTGTTGTCTACGACATCACTCTGATTTGCCAAACAATTTGGGTTGTCTTCAGTAAAAACGGTGCGTGTTAATAGACTTGCTGTTTTGGGGTGTTTTTGGATTTTAAATTTTAGGAAAAAACAGGGGATGAAATAGTAGGAAACGGATTAAATATATGTTAATAGAATTAGCGATTGGTGATGCTTACGGTGCGGGTTTTGAATTTGTTGACCAGCAGACAATCGAATTGTACAACAATCTCAACGGCTACATCAAGCATCCACGTCACGATATCCAGCCTGGATGTTACACGGACGATACGCAGATGAGTTTAGCCGTCGCAGAAGCTATCGTCAGCCGAGAACCTTGGACACCGGAACTTTTAGCCAGCAAATTTGTTGCAGCTTTTCACCGCGATCGGCGATTTGGTTATGCTGGCAAATTTTACAATTTTTTGCTACAAGTTCAAGACGGAAAAGAATTCTTAGCAAAAATTCACTCCGCTAGCGATAAAAGCGGATCTGCGATGCGAGCCGGGCCCATTGGCGTTTTTCCTACTATTGAAAAAGTCATTGAAAATGCTACCGTTCAAGCTGCAATTACTCACAACACTCCCGATGGCATTAAAGCAGCTATAGCGGCCGCTTTGATGTCCCATTACTTTATTTATCAGCTAGGTTTAAAGAAGAATTTGGGAAATTTTCTAGAAAAGCACGTAGCTGGTGAGTGGTCGATACCTTGGCAAGCAGAAGTCAGCGTTAAAGGTTTGGTCTGTGTTAGAGCAGCTATTACTGCGGTCATGCGAAATGATAGTATGAGCAAACTGCTCCAAGATTGCATTGCTTTTTCGGGAGATGTCGATACAGTAGCAACTATTGCTTTAGCTGCTGGTTCCTGTAGCAGTGAAATTGCCCAAGACCTGCCAGAAAATCTGGTACAAGGATTAGAAAATCAATCTTACGGCAGAGATTATATCATAGAACTGGATCGACAGTTAATGAATTGCGCGATCGACTTCTGATCTCAAATCCGCGCTTCATGGTCATGGTAAAAGCGAGTCAACAGTCAACACTCAACCATCATTCAGTTTTTCGACCCAGAGTCAAGAGTCAACAATCATGAGAATTTTAACCGGAATTGATATGACTTCTTCCTGAGATATGTTATATCCGTTAAATCCCGTACACTGCTTTGTTGCCGAACTTATTTGTATTAGGAATTTGCCTAATTTGATTACTTTTTATAGCTTGCGGGGAGTGCCTTTTGTGCAGTAGTAGTTTAACCGCGAATTGAATACTTTGGTCAGCCGCGCGGGAATGTCGCCAGTGGGGATTAATCAGGCGATTTCTGCGGGGGTTATGGGTGCTTGGTCTGCGATCGATCGCCTGCTGGTTGCGGCAGAAGCCGCGGAATGCGATCATCGTTCAAGACCAGGAATTGCAGGTCGATCGAGATATTTTTCAAATTTATAATTCTGCATTAAATTCTGTATCTCAAAGTACAAAATTCTCATAAAAAAAATAGTTTAGTTGCCTGCGGGTTCGCGAGTTTGGCTCTCTATCCTCTAGCAGCAATGCCAAAAATTGTTAGAGCCACTCACAATCACTTGGGATGTTCGCACCGATATTTATCGGTAAGTATGTAAACTTATCGATCGCCCTTAGATAAAGAGAATAGTCCTGGACGCAACTGTCACACTTAAGTCAAATTGTATGGTGTGTCAGACTTCTTTATGGCGAGATTATCAAGCGTTTAAGGTTCCGGGCAACCCTATTAATTGTGCCTGTTGCGTAAGTTTTGCATAAGAAACAGCATACCCAGAACCCGCACCACTTAAGTAGGTAGGCGATGTAAAACACAATTATGTAAACGATTGTAAAGTATCCCAATGCCCTAAACGTGGCTAAGTTATGGCTGTTTACATACTGTTACATAACTCTGTTTAATCCCGCTTACCTACTTACAGCAGAATTCAGTAGTTAAGAGCGTTGCCCTGACGAATGGTATAACAGCGAATAGTCAGAATTAGTTTGTGCTTTTTTATGTAAAAATACTGAT
>NZ_JAUBRM010000210.1:0-2637 GCF_036701905.1 Microcoleus sp. MON2_D5 | reverse complement strand
ACCTTACTTGCTCTCCATTTTTGGACACCATACCTAATTTACCACTATTTGAGCCTTAACTGAACCGTATTGACTTAAACCCAGGCGGACTCAGATGCTTTAGATTGTGCGGATAGTTGCTCACAGTGCTGACATCATCAGCGCGAAACCCGTGCGGTAGTCGCTCAACGGGATAATCTGGCACTTCTGGATTTTCGCCCTCGCCAAAGGATTCGGTGTGAACAAACGTAAAATGACTCGCATCCAGAAAGCCTTCGACTTGACGACTTGCGGCAGCTTCGTGAGCCACGCTGGCTGGCAGAACCTGAATATAGTCTGGATCGTTCCATTCCTGAAAGTATGGACAATGCACCGAACCGTTATCCACGAGCCTTACCCACACTAAACCATAGCGTTCGATGACAGCGTAGGTCGTCAATTTCAGCCGAGCGGGAATTGCGGCATCTGGTTGAGCGGGAATACGCTTGCATTGACCGCTTTTGTCGTAGCCGATGCCGTGATATTTGCATTGGAGTTCATCGTTCTCAACCCATCCCAAACTCAGAGCAACACCACGATGCAAACACAAATCCCGTGCTGCAACGATCGAGCTATCGGAATGTCGAAACAGCACGAGACGTTCATCTAGCACCTTTGCGGCAAACGGTCGATCTGTGACTTGATGCGAGAACGGGATCGGATACCAAAACGGCGCAAGGGCTTTCCCATCAGTTTCACTAAAGGTGCAGTTTCGAGGCAATACAAACGCAGAATTGCACGATAGTTTTTGTATAGTGTGCATAATCCTGTATGCGAAATACCGCTGAAGCTTAAGATATTAGAAAGCTTACTTCTGTACGATTTACTACATACCTCTCTTTTGTCACTTTCGGCAGAAAATAATCTGGGATGGTTATAGCATAAGACTTTTACCAAAAACCTTGATTTGGGCCATTCTGTTGGAAAATAAATGCTCAAATCCTTGATAAACCTACAGTTGAAAATTTGGTTCTCATTTTTAATTTCCCAGAGTGACAGAAGAGGGATAAAGCAATTTCCAGGTTTATGGAGTACGGTTGCAAGGGTTTGTCAACCAGTTTGGTAAGTGCTTGGGATTAAGGTGTACTTTATTTGCCTGGAAATTGCTTTATCCCTCTTCTGTCACTTTCGGCATAAAATAATCCGGGATGCTTAGAGGATGTTTTAAAAGTGAGGAGGTGTTGTAAGAAAGCTCACAAGGCTTAAGCTGAAATTTGTAGATACCAGCACCTTGTGAGCGAATGACTAAAGCATATCCTAGCAACTTGACGTGGGAGCAGTGGGAGCTGATCGCAGAACTGTTTCCAAAAGAAAAACCTGGTGGTCGTCCCCGTACAGTGGCGATGTACGCCATTGTCAATGCCATTCTCTATGTACTGTGCTCTGGATGTACGTGGCGAGCCTTACCAGGGGATTTTCCTGCTTGGTCAACTGTTTATGGTTATTTCTGGAGATGGAGCAAAGATGGTACGTGGTTGAAGATTCATGACAAACTCTACCAGTGGGTTCGGGTAGCTAGTGGGCGTGAACCTAGCCCTTCAGAAGCCACCGTCGATAGCCAATCAGTGGAAACAGCAACGATGATTTCTCTTGACGTAGGATATGACGCAGGTAAACAGATACAGCACTTCCGGAGGTTATGAGGTACAATAGAATTGACTAAAAATAATATACAGATGAAAGCATACTCAGTAGATTTGCGCTCCAAAATAGTAGCAGCCCATTTAGAACAGAAGCTGTCGATCAGAAAAACAGCAGAAATATTTGCCTGCAGTAAAAGCTTAGTTAAAAAACTTGTCAAGCAACAAAAAATCGAGGGAGATTTACAGCCTAAACCCAGAGGTAAACCCAGATTCAGTCATTTGAATAATGCGTCACAACAATTAAGAGAAATAGTGGCAGCACATCCCGATGCAACCTTACTAGAATTGTGTGACTTATTTGCCCAGAAGACTGGAAATTGGGTGGGTAGAACAGCCATGTGTAATGCGTTACAAAAGTTGGGATTAAATCGTAAAAAAAAACCGTGAGAAGTAGCCAAGCCGGCACTGAAAGAGTCATGAAATTAAGGTTAGAGTATTGGGAAAAAGTTAAGCATATCGACCCAAAAAATCTAGTCTTTTTAGATGAGACTGGAGTATTGCTAGGTTTAACCAGAACTCATGCACGTTCCCAACGAGGGACGAGAGCCTATGCGGTCAAACCTTTTTATCGAGGTAAGAAAGTCACAGTAATTGGTGCAATTAGTCTCACGCAAGTAGTGGCATTAATGACCCTAGATAACTCGATGGATAGCCAAGCATTTGAGGTGTTTATCGAGAAATGTTTAGTGCCAAAATTGTGGTCGGGAGCAGTAGTAGTGATGGATAACTTACCAGCGCATAAAGTAGATTCAATTAAGCCTATGATTGAAGCAGTGGGTGCTTCCATCTTGTGTTTGTCCCCATACTCTCCTGATTTTAATCCAATTGAATTATGGTGGTCGCAACTCAAATCATTATTGCGACAGTTTTCACCAACCACCACTAAAATGGTTGACACCATAATTGCTGTGGCTCTTGACTTAATTAATCCGAAACATCTTAAAAACTGGTTTACTAATTGCTGCTACTGTACCTC
>NZ_JAUBRM010000209.1:0-2700 GCF_036701905.1 Microcoleus sp. MON2_D5 | reverse complement strand
TAAGAATGGTTTTTTCTGAAAAAACCTAACGCAAAAATAGGATTTTCTGTCAACTTAATTTAGATGCGTTTACCCTGACCTTCCTGACGATAAACTGTAACAGTTTCTTCATCCAAATCGATCTAAATTCCTACTTGCGCTCCGAGCTCTATAAAATTCTTAATCTTTTTTCTAGCGGTTTAATGCGAGCGCTCTGTGATTTAATTTCTACTACCAAGTCTGGGACTAATCTTCCGAAATAACGGGGACTTTGCCTGAGACGTGCGGCTCGGACAAAAGAAACATCAGGTGCTGTGAGGTTAGCATCAGGTAAAATAAAGCCCCCTGCAGAGTCGAAAACTCGACTTAAACGGCGGGGATTCACCCAAACGAAGAGAAAGGCACTCTAGCGAATGCCAATTTCACTAGATACAATGTCTGACGGCCCCACAATGATAATCTTCCCGCTTTCTAGTTCAACTTGCTAGTCTTGACGGGCTTCTTTGAAGGTTTTTTGGACTTTTTCTAAGTCTTTGACTCTCATCACATTGGTTATTCCTTAAATGGTTAGGTGCGTCAGTCGCTAGCATATTCACAATTAGCAGAATTATACGGAGCTGACGCACCCTACAGTTTGATTATTCCTTGGCAGAAAAGGAGTTGCCGCAGCTACAGCTTTGGGCGGCATTGGGATTGTGAAATCGGAAACCTCCCCCCATCAAGTCTTCTGAATAATCCAAGGTGAGCTCATTGAGATATTTTAAGTGCTGGGAGTCGATCGCAACTTCAATTCCCTCCGACTCGCATACAGCGTCTTCTGGGGCTGGCGCATCGTCAAATGCCATTGTATAAGACAAACCGGAGCAGCCGCTCGATTCCACGCCCAGACGAAATAAAGCATTGGGGTTCGGATGCTTCGACTTGAGGCGCGTTACTTCTGTTGCTGCTGTTTTGCTCAGATGAATCATTATGAGTAATTGGTAATTGGTAATTCGTAATTGGGAAGTAATGTTGAGTTTTGAAAATGTAGAATGTGCCTAGGCGTGTACCTTACCCGGAGAATGTAAAGTGCGCCGGGCCGCGCACCTTACCCCTATATTTTTAGCAACTTGAGTTACTTAGCCTTTTCATTACGAGCATAATCGTCTTGAAAGCGGATAATATCATCTTCTCCGAGATATTCGCCATTCTGCACCTCAATTAAAACCAGGGGGATAACTCCCGGATTTTCCAGGCGGTGAGAAGTGCACTGAGGAACGTAGGTAGACTGATTTGTAAACAGAACTTGTTCAGTTTCGCCACAAGTAACTTTTGCAGTACCAGAAACCACAATCCAGTGTTCGCTGCGGTGGTGGTGCATTTGCAGGCTGAGGCGGTGTCCTGACTTAACTTCGATCCGCTTAATTTTATATCCGGGGCCTTCTTCTAGAGTCGTAAATGAGCCCCAAGGCCGCAATTCTGTAGCGGCTACTGCGTTGGGTGCTGCAGGTGCGTGCAGAGTAGATACTTGAGAAATTTCTTGAATCTGAACCATGATTTTTACTCCTTGAGGATTGCTTGCTGAATCCTTTGGTAAACGACGTTGTTTTTTGAGATTAACTAATCTATAGTTAAAACCGAAGCCCACCTGCGGGAACCGCTTAGGGGACTGTAGATTTTTGCACTTTTGTCTGCTTGGCCCGATCGACTTGCCTTAACAACCATAGCAAAACCAACATAGCTGTTGTCACCCGGTATTCGCTCGATCGCCCCAATCTACATCAAATCTTCATAGAAAGGGCGCTGGTTGTTGAATATTGATTAAAGGTGAATCCTAATCCAACTCTTGAGACTGCTGTTGCAAAACTTCTAGCATCTGGTTAGAGATAATGACCATGGGATATACCGCCCGCAACAGCAGCAGATTCATCAATAGCCGCCCGTTGGGTTCGTTACCATCCCGAAATGGATGAATCGAAACAAAGCGAAGATGTGCTTTAGCTGCCAACTCTAGCGGATGTAACGATCTGATTTTATCACTGTTGAGCCATTGGATAAATTCCGGCATCAAACCCGAAAGCAAATAATGAGGCGGATAGAGGTATTCGGTACCGGCGGCTTTGAGTTCTAACTGCCGATAGCGTCCAGCTTCCTCCGGGGCGATCGCCCTTATAATTAAGTTGTGAATTTGTTTAATTTCCCATTCACCGATCGCAGTGTCCGATCGCATTAGCCTTTCAATCTAGTCGATCGCATCTCGATGTCCTATGACTTCTAGGCGTTCTCGCCAAGTTTTGCCACCTACAGTGATGCCGATTTTAGAACTAATTCGGTTTCGCGCTGTGTCAAAGTATTTCCCTCCAGCGCATTGGAGTGATAAGTAAACCGAACGTCATAGAGTTTTTTCAATTCTGCAACCAGGGTGGGAGAAAGCGGCCGAAAGCTATCTAACCAGGCTTTGAGTCGATCGACTTTTTGCAATTTTTCAGAAAGATTCATTGCTGGTGAGAAGGCACAATGCTGGTGGAGAATGTCACCCAGACGCTGAGGATAAAGTCGGACTAGGGTGCATCTCACTTTTGCAAATATATGAAAAAAGGGCGAAAATGAAAAAGCTAGTAAAACTGTGAAAAAAGATGAGGGAAAAAAATGACACCCGAAGACGAAAAGCGCCTAAAAGCACACTTAAAAGAGGTAGCATCCATTCTTTACAGAAATACAGATTCAACCGAACTGTCAAAT
>NZ_JAUBRM010000208.1:0-2705 GCF_036701905.1 Microcoleus sp. MON2_D5 | reverse complement strand
GCACCTTACTTGCTCTCCATTTTTGGACACCATACCTAATTTACCACTATTTGAGCCTTAACTGAACCGTATTGGGTTATGGATATGTTTGGGTGGATTGTGGAAATTGTCCTCAGACCTTTGGAGAAACACGGTTTCGTTGTATTACCAAAACGGTGGGTGGTTGAGCGAACATTTGGATGGCTCAACTGGTGTCGGCGCTTGAGCAAAGATTATGAAAGGCTTGTGGAAACTTCTGAAACTTTTATCTACATAGCGATGATTCGGATCATGGTCAGACGACTTGCGTAATTTTTGACTTGCTTCGACTTTTAAAACATCCTCTTAGAGCATAAGACTGGCGTTGCTGATTTACGGTATGAAAAGCTAAATATGCAAGTTATAGAAACCAGTATCCACAAAGCTTCGGGAGCTTCAACTAATTTTTTTTCATACCCCGATTAAGCAATACCAATAAAAGCCACCTGTTTTTGTCGGCCGGGAGCCTGCAGCATCCCGCCTCACCTTTAGTCAAACAGTTTTGAGGGTTCGGGAGACTCCTGATTCCTCCCTTGCGATAAACACACAGATGGCAGTTAAGCGCCTTATGCGCTCAATCGCCATCATAACGGGAATGGCTAACTCGAATTTGGTATTACATTGGCATTTTGCTAGTTAGTTTTACATCCTAGGTTCGGTAAAACCTAAAAAATTAAAACTCAAAGTAATATATCGCGCATAGCCACTTTCAGGTTCCTACGATCGCATACCACAAACTCAGCATCAGGCACAAACTCGCTAAATGTTGTGGAATCAAAGATTTAATTGAGCGCTTGGCAATTTTTTGAGTTACCAATATTGTGACTAATAATGATACAATCAAAGTGAAACCTTGCAAGAAACTAATTACCGCTGGATCGCCAATAAAACTCGGTAAATCATCTCTAATTTGTCCGAAAGTGGCAAAAGTTACGGGAATCACCCGACCGCCTTCCTGCAAACCTAATCGCCAATAGTGAGCCAAACTACCGCCCCAGACTAAGGGTAAATAACCGTAAGCGAGAGAGACAAATGAGAGGGGTTTGTAAGTTGTAAAGGGCATGGTTTCTGTTTGTCCCAATCGATAAATTGCTTGCATGATTGCGTAGGCAATTAGGGGAATCATCGGCGGGATAATTAACACTGTGATCGACAGTCCTAAATGAGGTAAAAATTGCTCTAAATTGATGCCCAGGTCCAACAAACTATTTATCTCGGGCAAGCGATGCAGATAAATACCGCCTAATAAGAGAAATAATAGGGCAACTTCATAACTGTGAGGAACGTGGGTAGTCCATAATTCGATGCCGGGAGGCCGCAGATTTAATTCTACCGATCGATGCGGACAAGCTTTCAAGCAAGTCATGCACAACACGCAATCTTTATTATCGGTTAATTGGGCAGGATGGGAATAAACCGGACAGCCATTAGTAGTTAATCCTTCCCCCAAGCCGGGGCCGCCTTTGTAACATTGATAGGTGCTGCATTCCGCCGCGCAGGTTCCTTGTTGGGCGCGAAGTTCGATAATTGATAGTTTAGCAAATAATCCATTCATTCCCCCGATCGGGCATAAATAACGACACCAAAATCGCCTCTCGAAGATTAGGGAAAAAATTACCGCTCCGGCGGTGATGAGCAACAACAAACAACTGGATAAATAGGCGGTATTTTCTAAATCCCACAACTCTTCCCACAGAAATATCAGAGTAAATAGCCCAAATAGAACCCAACCACCCCATTTTTCGGCCTGTTGTCGCGGCCATTTATTGAGAGTTCGAGGAAAAATTCTTAGCGATAGTTTTTGGACGATTTCCCCATAAATCATAAAAGGGCAAAAAGCACACCATAACCGCCCGACGATGGGGAATAATAATAAAATTAACGGCCACCACCACGCCCAAAAGATATTTAGGGCAAAATTATGTTGTCGATCTTGGGGAGCAACAAACAGGATAATTACTACCAATGCAAACACCCAGGTAGTAAACCAATAATTCACGCGATCGGGATACCAATCGCTCCGTAAAACTTGCCTAAATTTCGGATAAATATTTAATAAATTCAGCCGAAACTTTTGTTTCTTCGCTGCCTGGACCCAAAACACTTCTTCCGTTAATACCTGATTCCCCTGTGCTTGAACTAAGGCGCGATCAACCATTCCTTGCAATTCCTGCAAGTTTCCTGGAAAATCGTAGGCTTGCAAGCGGCGAATTGCTTCCGGCGTGACTTGGGGCTTGACTAATTTCTTTTTACGACAAATGAGGTTAAGGTAATAGTTAACCTGTGCTTCTAAATCTGATTTTCGCACCCGCAATGATGGAACTTTAATTTTATGTTGCGTCAGGTTATCCAGGTGGGGCTGGACAATTTCTGAGATTAAAATTATCCGCGCATTACTTGAACGTGGTGGTGGCGGTATTTGTCCTTGTTTGACAACTAGCGTATAGGTTCCATCGGTTAATAATTGCTGAATTTGGGGGCATAATTGAGAGGGTAATTCTTGCAAATCATTTAAAATTAACGTCCCTTCTCCCAACCATTCCAACAGCCCCGGCTTGCCGCCCAACCGCCCAAATAATTCCGCTCCATTGCTCTGAAGTAAAGCACTTTTGGCGTTGCTGAATTGATGTATGATATAGTGATCGAGAGCAAAGTTGACGAAAAACAATGAACAGCAAATTAGAGTC
>NZ_JAUBRM010000049.1:0-55566 GCF_036701905.1 Microcoleus sp. MON2_D5 | reverse complement strand
TCGAATGCCAAGGCAAAACGCGAACTGAATTTTCAGCCGCGACCGTTGGAATGGGTGGTTGACACCGCCTGGAAATCCTGAAACTCCTGAAACTGCCTGTGGTGATGGCGCTGGGTGAGTTTTGGTATTTAGAGGCGATCGCTCAAAAATACAATCAGTTTGATTGCAGTTTGATTGAGGAGCGTCAAGGTAGCTTGCAACTATCCATGCGGGATACCAAAGATGCGACGGGGCGACCAAAGCCAGCCAATACCGTGCTGCGCCGCCACCACAGCGTAGGTAAGTGACCCGCAAGAGCACTCAGGTTGAAGGTAACGCGCTTGTACTCTATCCATTCACCGTCCACAAGGTGTCCGGTAATTTCCCCAAAGCGTTGACCCGCATCGTCTACGTCTGGATTAGTAGCAACGGTACTTTTCCAAATACGCTTTTGAACGCTGAAGCCGAAGTGACCGCCAGAAGATGCCAACCATAGTTTGTCTAAGGCGTGGAGGTCGGAACAGGGAATTTGCTCGATTTCTCCTGGCTCAAAGGAATCCTCAAATTGTCGTCCAACTTTTTTGAGCATGAGTTTGGCTGTTTCCTCATCTGCTTGTTGCCACTGCCTAGCGCCTAAGAAATCTCGCAGTTGGGCATAATCTTTGTAGAGCGCTTCTACGGTGAGGGAACCAACTTGACCATCAGCTACTAGATTTTGGTCTTTTTGAAATGCTTTTACGGCGGTTTCAGTTTTAGGGCCGAATTGACCATCTGGGTTGCCGGGATGCCACTTGGGGCGATTCGATTGTTTAGATAAATCAATCAATCGCACTTGCAATTCCCGCACATCTTCTCGCGCTGTTGCCAACCCATCGCCTGATTTAAGAATGCTTTTCCATCCCCACATACTCTGAACCTCGTGATTTTCTTTGTACCTGAACCCATTCTGAGCAATCCTATGGACGTATGACCAGTCGCATATTTGAGTGTCACTCATTTGAGGGACAAAAAATGTTAGTTATTTTAGTTAGGATTACAGATTTAAGCGATTAGTATTACGGCTATATTTACCGATCACTTTAAGGATTGATCGCTCCGAAGTCATCGATCGCCCTCAAATTCCTTCAACTTCCACCTGCAACTCATACACTTAGTTATTCAAGCGTTGTCGAATGCTCGTAGAAAGACGGCGTAAAATCTCAACCGGAATAGCGTAGAAAGACTGCTCACTGTAAAATTGCCCACTCTTGGGATCCGGTCTTCGCTCTGTCCAAAATGTTAAAAGTCCTATAACCTCTCCTAACCGATTTAAAAGGGGAGCACCGCTGATTCCTCCTTGAAGTTGAATGCTGACCTCTAGCACTCGCTCAGTACAGAATTGATTCTGTCGGATTCGGTTAACCAGTCCAGTATTGCAATAGAGATTTTCTTCAAATCCACCACTTTCAGGAGATGGAAAACCAACCGTCATAATTCGTTCTCCTACCTCAACTAATTCCGAGAAACCTAACCGCAAAGGCACGAGAGGTGAATGTTCTGACACTAAATCTAGAATTGCTACGTCATCTGCTCCCCAAGTAGGTAAATGAATGGCTGCAACTTGGCAACTACCTTCTTTTGTGACAACGCAAATAGCTTCTGGCGCCACACATTTTCCTGTTACTCGATCTATGAGAACGTGACGGTTTGTTGCCACCTGGCTATAACCAATAGCAAAACCACTACCACTTGCGACAAGTCCTCCTAAATTGACTTGAATCCAAACAAATGAAGAGGCATAGATAGAAACTGCGCGATTGAGGTTTTCAAAATCGGGACTGTGAACTTTCAATTCTTCAGCGCGGTCTAGAAGTAGTGCTGCATAAGCTTGATGTTGTCGGGAACGTGCTAAAATTTCTAGCTTCAATTCAAGCTGAGGTAAAGATAAGGGAGCATTGATTCGCTGAAATTGGGCGAGTGCTTCTGAGTAACGATTCAGGCTAATAAAGTATTGGGCGAGCGCTTCGGCATCTCCTTCAGGATTAATAGAGAGGTTCTCAATTGTACTCAGCCATTTGTGGTAAGTTGCAGAAATCTCTGTGATATTCAGCATAGCATCGCGGGCTCGCAGGAATAGTCGATCGCCCTCATCCACCAACTGTTGCACTTGATTTTCAAGTTCTGTAGAACGCCAATTGAATGAACTATAGCTCTGTAGCCAAGTTTGTATACTCCGGCTCAAAGTACCCCATTGATCTAGGGCAAGCCTTACTTTCATCTCTGCTTCACTGCGACCGCGATAAACCTCAAAAAAGACCTCATTATCTCTATCCGTTGGCAAATATTGCTCTCTGTACCGCTCATAAGAGCGAAGTCGTTCCTGTAAACGAACCGACAATCCAAGAATATCTGTCTGCTCTGCCTCACGAAGTATAACTGTCAATTCGGCCACAAGTTTTTCTAATCGTCCAAGCATTGTTTGATAAAGCTGCGAATCTCGAAATCTACCCTGAAGAGAAGCCGTTTGAGCCGGTGTCAATAGATGAGAATCGGCGATTGTAATGCTCTGTTGATTTCCAGTGGCAGCATCGCGGGCAGTTACAGTTAGCAGGCAATTAGCATCAATTTTAAACGTGACATCAATTTGGGGAACACCTGCTTCTGCCAAGGGAATGCCTTGCAGAATAAATTGTCCAATCTTGAAATTTTCTTCAGGAATCGGCGATTCTCCCTGAAAAACTTCAATTCTGACTTGAGTTTGATTATCTTCTATTGTTGTATAGCGTTGCGTTTTATCTGTAGGAATAGTGGTGTGTTTAGTAATGACTGAATCAAACTTGAATTGTCCTGGTTCAGTTTGGCATTTGATGCCAAGACTAAATGGTACAGCATCCAACAATAACCATCCGGGTAAAGCATCCATCAAAATAGCAGCTTGTAGGACGGCTCCCCGCGCCACCGCAGTTAGAGGATCGACATCTGAACCAGGTGTCAGTTTAAATACACTTTGAATACAGCGATGGACGGCAGGCATAATTGCTCCTCCGCCGATTAATAGAATGCGATCTGGTTTGTGAGTGATTTTTTGGCAGGCTGCTTGAATCCGTTCTAACCAAGATGATGCAAGACGTTCCAGCTCTGCTCGTGTTAAGGTCAACTCAACATTGCGATCGCCCACAAGTTGCGGTAAGTCGATTGTCCAACTATGGCAAGCAGAAAGTTCTATTTTTAGTTCTTCACAAGCTTGACGCAAACGAGTGGCGGCTTGACTATTGCTGTAAACTTCTTGCCCAGTTTCTGCTGCAATTACGCCTATAAAATGAGCATATAATAGCTCATCTAAATCGGCACTACCCAGGGTATTATCTCCCTCAATAGCCAGCACTTCAAAAACATTTTGATCTACTTCTATAATCGATAAGTCAAACGTACCTGCTCCTAAATCAGCAACTAGAATTGTTTCATTTTCCCTTTGTTGGCGAATTCCTTGAGCCAAACACGCTGCTGTTGGCTCGTGAATGAGCCGGATAATGTTGACATTTGCTAAGATTCCAGCCGTTCGGGTGGCTTGTTTCTGCGCGTCATTAAAGTAAGCTGGGACGGTAATCGCCACATTAGCTAATGGAATGCTCGGAGGATGCTTTCTCAGAAACTCTTTCACCCAATCTGAGGGTGGAGCTTGACCCATCACACGAATCGCTCGCGCAGAAACTTTTTCGCCAATCTTTTTATACAGATGCTCTCTGGCTAACTCACGGGTATGGTTAATGATGCGGGCAGCTATTTCTTCTGGACGATAATCCTGACCTCCTGCTCTAAATTTTCGCTCGGTTCCCATCTCCCGCTTAGCTTTAGTAATAATGGCACGAGGAGACTTGCCTAGTAATTCTAAGATTGATAAACCAATTAATTCCCGTCCTTGCTGGTCGATCGCAAAGACTGATGGAATTTGCCGCCGCCCCTGCCATTCTACGACCTCTGGCTCACAGGTCCGCTTGTTGTAGACACAGACTACGCTATTGCTTGTACCCAAATCCAGTCCAATTGCATCAATATAGTCTGCCAAAACTTCTCGGCTGGCAGCTTGTACCCAGGCAAATGCCTGGTCTTCAAATCTACGCCGATCCAGTACCTCAATCCCAGGAAGCTCGATTGCCACAATATCTAGCCACTTCTGCTCAACCAGATTGCGCTCTCCTAAATCTCGTATCCGACGCCATAACCGCGCTTTTTCATCGGTTGCTCGTTGAGGATCGCTGGCTTTTGCTGCACAAAGTTCTGCCAGTTGCTCGACTCGCCCTGCTTTTGTGAGTAATTCTTGAAAGCGGTCATCAAAAATCACTTGCTCATCACCAAGCTGTTGCCGGCGCAATTGGGCTGCCCGCCAAAACTCTGTTGCCTGCTCGTACATAGCGATTGCCTGCTCCGTTTCTCCTAAACCCTCGTAGAGCAGCCCTGCCATGAAAAAGTCTCCTCCCTGTTCCAGAAGCTGTGCTTTTTTGATAGGATTTGGAGCATCGGGTTCCGCAGCTTCCAAAGCCGAAAGAGCCTGACCAAACGCACTCGCTTTCTCGAACAATAAAGAGGCTGCAAAGTAATCTTGGGCTTTTTGGGCTTGCAATCCAGCTTCCAAATAATTTCCTGCTGCTTCTTCCAACAGGCTCCTTTGTTTAAAAATTGATGTTGCAGATAAACCTTCAGAAGCCCTTAATTCAGCTTCAAAAGCGGAACGGGCTGTTCTGACTACTTCCGATAAGAAGTGTTGGGTGCGGTTAGCCTCAGCCTGTATGGTTGAATCTTGGGATTTGCTGCGCCAAGCATCTCCTACCGCTTTTAGCAAGCGAACAGCGGACAAAAATTCAAGACGTTCTAAGTGAAACCGGACTGCATTATCTATTGCCTCTCGAATCGATCTTATCCAGTCAGAACTAACAACAGGACAGTGTTGGATCGCAAGGTCAAACTGTCCCAGTTGTTGGTAACAATTGCTAATGCCTTCTGGGTTGTCTGCTTTCTGAAAGTGTAATAGAGCTTCTGCATGATTACCTTCCTCCCAGAAACTTTCAGCCACTTTTTGGTGCGCTAGGGCGATCGCCTCAGTATCTCCCCACTGCTGCGATAATGCCAGCATTCTGAGCGCAGCATTTTTACCTGTTACAAACTGGAGATAGCAGATTGCACTGCGGTAGTCCAAAGCCGCTTCTGCCAATTCTGATGCCCGTTCGTAATAACGCAGAACAGCATATACCTGGTGAATTTGAGGCAGGTCAGCAGGTTGAAATTGCGTGAAAAAGTCTCTCCAGGAATCAAGAAGCCCAAAAGAATGCTTTTCTAGAAAGATTTTAAGAATGGAGGTAAGTTCTGGTGAGGTGAGTAGCCCTTCATTTCGTAGCTCTAGCAGTCTGACCAATAGCGCATTAGTGTCGCCCAAGGAAGCCAGTTTTGTGCAAATCTGTTGCTGTACTTGTCGAATAGATGACTGTTCATTTAACCGTTTGGAAAGTCGCCATGCTGCATTAAGACCCTGAGTTGTCTGAGGTGTTGTGTCTATCAGGATAGAAAGTGCTCGTCCCACTGGAATGGTTGATCTGAAAACTTGGTTATCAAAAAGCGGATCGAACCTGACCACAATCTGAATTACCGAGAGTGCATCGCATTGGCTAGCCAGAGACAAAGCTTTGGCATACGTCGTCCAAGCTTTGCCCCGCTCTCGATCGTCCAACTGTTTTTGTAGCGTGGTACAAGTCCGGGCTAACCGTTCCCTCAATCCCCACAGCTTGTTCCAAAACCGCTTTAAGACTTGCACTATTCGGCGTATACTTAGATTCCAGTTAGCCATATATACGATATCCGATGCGAGGATTTTAGTCATTATTAAATAAATAACTCTTAAAGTCAACTCATAAAATTCATAACTTTGACTTCAGAATAGTCATTTTTATCGGCAAAATAGAACTCTGAGGCTGAGATAATTATTGATTAAGCCTCGTTCCGATTCCCGATTCTGCTCGTTGACTCCTGATGAACTGCTATTTTTGCAAGAATTTAAAGATACAGCAATGAGGTCGTTCGGCATTGAGGATATGCCCCCTGATGATGCCCTCCAACAAACTGCTGAAAAGTTGCTGATTAAAGTGCAATCAAGGGCTTTGAAACTGAAGTAATTGTCGAGCGTGCCTCCGTAGTTTGCTGGGGCTTTCTGAAAGCATTGACCGCTTACACATCAGGTCGGGTTTAGAATGGATTAACTGACTAATTTTTAAAGTGTGACGTGGATTTTAATAAAGGGTAAAGGGGAACGGAGGTATGTTGGCTCTCAAGTATAAACCAACAACCACAACCCATCCCCACAACCAAAACTCCCATTCTTGCAGGAGATTGCAGAAAAGCGTTATCAGTAAAAAATCAAGGGTCTTTTAGGACAGAAAAACTTTTCTATTGGGTCGCTGTCCCATACCTCCCAAATAGACTGCTAAGCGACCACAATTGTTTGACCATTGGTTAAACTGCTGAAGTCATAGGTTGTGCTACCAGCTATGAGTTTTTCAAACTCGGAAGTTTTTATAGTGCCACTACTACTCGTAAAACTCACCGCTGTTCCCAATATTTCAACGGTATAGCGACCTGACGTTAATTCCAGCGCATCTTGGTCGTTCCCTGCATACAAAGTACCATAACCAAAACCCCTGATATAGTCTGTACCTTTTCCTAAAAATATGTTGCCCAAGCTAGACACGCTGCTATCAGTAATGATAGAGTCGGCGCCCTTACCAGTATTAATTGTACCGCTGTTGGCGAGGATCGGGCCAAAGCGATTATCAGTCCTAGTGCCAGTGATTATATCGTTGCCATCCCCGGTGTTGATGGTGCCGGTATTGAAGATGGCGAGACTGTAAGTGCTAGTGCCAGTGATTATATCGTTGCCATCCCCGGTATTGATGGTGGAGGAATTGGCAATGGCGTCGCCCTGAGTTGAAATGCCAGTGATTGTGTCGTTGCCCCCGCCGGTGTTGAGAAAAGAGGAGTAGAGAACCGTGCCAGAATACCCACCAGTGCCAGTGATTGCGTCATCCCCTTCCCCAGTATCAATGATGGAACCATTGATGGAACCAAAACGTAAGCCCATGTATTCGCCAGTACCCGCGATCGTGTCATTACCGTAGCCAGTCTTTATGATGATCGGGCTTTGCAAGTTGGGGTTGTTTGAGTTATGCTCGATTCCTACGCTCAAAAAACCCTGGGCAATGCCCGTGATTGTGTCATCACCACCACCCGTATCAATGGTGCCTCCTTCGTTGAAAATGCCATTACTATCACGATCGCTTGACCTGTATTTTCCTTGTTTGTAACGGAGACCAACTATTAAGTCGTTTTCCTCACCAGTATTGAGCATACCCGTGTTGTGGATACCGCTGACCGTGTAGTCGTAAGTATCAGGAATTGAGTCGCCGTAGTCTGCCGCAGCAACGATTAAGCTGTTACTATCATCGGTAGTAAACGTCCCGCTGTTGTAGAAACCGCTAATCCTTGTGGGAGTGCTGTTGATACTATTACTAAAGGTTAAGTCCTGGCCCGCAAGAGTATTAGTGAAGCCATTATTAAGTATTTCTTCGTCCCCAGACACGCCGACCAAATCAACCTTCTTGGGAAAGGTTATACCTGAAAGTTCAATTTGCATAAGAAGACCTAGGAATTAAAATTAAAACGAAACAATATTATAGCAAACCTAGATAATTCTTAAAAAATTAAGATTTATCATAGTTAGGTCGTCTGTTAATTTTAATGTGGGAAATATAACATGAAATAGAACAATGTGTCTGAGCCAAATCTCAAAGAGTTAAGTGATCTTATTGATAGCAACCCCGCTCCCCGAGAACAGAAGCGGGCCCTAGAGGATGCGGAGATGGTCTAGGAAATCTAAAGGCTGCTATTCCATAACGGTATTTTTGTTACCGAATGCTTCCCAGTAGCGTTGATGTGCATTTTGGAGATTTTCAAGAGTTATGGGATATCCATTATCAAGTGCAAGATTGAAGCTTTGGTAGCGTGTTCGCACCAGTCCTGCAACGCATCCTATTGTAAGGATGTTGTTTTGATTTTGTGTTGCTGACAGGATTTGCGGTTCATAGGTAGCAATCGTCAACAATTCTTGAGTCCATTCCTCATCGGTAAAATTCTGATAATCCTGATACTCGAAAACATCACAACTATCCAGTTGTACAATAATTGCGTTTCCATCTTTGCTAAACATATGACGGAGATACTCAATTTCGATAGTGAGGAGTCGCGTATCGTGTCGAGGTGCTGCAATCTTGGTAATCGTTCCATCATGCAGAAGGTTCCATAAACTGAGGGTCATAGTAGCATTTAAAATATTTCGCATTGCTCAAGAGAGGTTCCGACTCAGACTCAGGAACTATGAACGAGTAATTCTTACAGTCTGTGAGTTAGTCAGGTTTCGGGTCGAGCGTTAAAAACCTGCCTCTAAACAATGGTTAAGTTGCCTCTTGTCATTTTCCTAAACGTCGCAACATCCGGTGAATCATTGCTCCATAAATCATGGCTTGACTCATTTCTGGTAACACCTGATAGTCTTTAATTAAACGCCAATAGTAATTCCACCAAAAAGGTTCGTTCAACAATTAGCAATGGGATAGGGAGCTGCGTAGTTCGAGCCTTATGCGGGTCAATCCCCTCCAAGTGAAAGTGAAGGGGTAAAGACTTAATCTCTCCATGTCATGTCATAAATGACTATACTTTTACTAGCTAGTGAAGTTAGCTATTTTTTTCTCTAGTTCCTCCGCTCCTTATTGCAGCATTGCTAGCTGAAACTCAAATCGAGCCATGTTTGATTCGGAGATGGGTGATTGTTCTTATATGGTTTGTGACTTTAACATACCAACTTCCAGCTATTTCACTTACCAAAAGGCTGTCCCCACCACTGCCAGCATTCTTTGTTGAAAGGTGACTTCCACTTATAAATAAGCTCTGACTCTAGTTGCAGTCGCTGTTTGCGGTTAGCCGGCGCTCCGTACCAAAATGCTATAGCCACACTCACATCTAACGAATAACGCCGATGCAGTTCGATGTAATTTTCAATGTACTTATGACAATCGTGGCTCATCCATCTTTGTTTGGGAGTGCGGTCTGTTTCTCCCACGTAAAGAACCAATGGAAGCTCATTATCTATGACGAAGTAGAGGCAAGTGCGATCGCCCCAATCCGGTTTCTCACAAAATGAGAGATTGTTTAATTCCAGGGCAAAGGGGTCTATATCGTTGGGGTCACAGAGATTTGGCGCTAACTCAAATAGACTTCCCTGTCGCGGTTGTGGCGCACTTTCAGATTGCTGGTGCTCAAAAATGCGCTGTTTCCAAGAATGCAGCGCCTCAGAACTCATCGTTAGTTGAGGCGATTTCAGTGTTCTGGGTTTTGGTTGAAATTCAGGGAAAAGTTCGAGTTGGGACACGGATTCAAAAGATTAATTGGGCGAGCGCTGGTGTGATGAAAATGATAATTTAGGCAACTTCTGCTACATTAACTTTTCTATCTCCACAGCAGCTAAACGAGCTTGGAGTACGAGTAAATTCACCGGATCAATGCCGATGCTAAAGGTCATTAATTTCACATTCTTGGGAATGTATCTACTCAATTGCTTCTCAACGTAGGTCGAACCTACCACTAAATCAAAGTCTTGGAGTCCCGGTACATTGTTGTGAACGCATTCTAGAGTAACTGCTTTTGATTCTATGTGATGCACGTTATAGTCGATAATCTGCTTCATTGCTTCGCTGCTGCTTTGTTCTTGGCACACAAACAACACCTTGGCATTGCGGGGCAAGGACGAGATGTGGCTCAATAACTGCATATCGGGTTGCACTTCAATTCCGATCACTTCCTTATTGGGGTCGGCTATCTGAGCTACATCCCACAGGTTTTTAATGGTTGTTACTATTAAATCTGCAGATAAAAGTTGTGATAAGGCTTGTGGTTCTTTTGTGTGTAAATGCGCCCAAGGAATCGATACCAAAGCTAATCCCGTTGCTGCTTCCAAACAGGCACTAATCTCAATACTATCAGGGTAGAAGTTCACAAATGCTACATTTATTTGATGGCGATCCACCAAAACGGCTTGAGCGTAAGCTGCTGCTGAAAACTCTGATGCGGTTAACCCGTATTGAGATGCTGCCTGAAAAGCTTGACTGAGTAAGTCGTAAAAGCTTTTACGGGCAACCATTTGTCTGATGAAGGGAGAATCGGCAATCACCGTTCTTTTACCCCGGTTGCCTACGAAATATCCCGAACTGATCAGTTCGTTGTACACCTGCGCCACAGTGGTGTGATTCACTCCTAAGTATTTAGCTAACTGGATAATCGGCGGTAAGGGTTGATTCGGTTTGAGATTACCGCGCACGATTAGTAGCTTAATTTGTTCGGTGATTTGAGCGCCAATGGTGATGGGCGAAGCAGTATCCACAACGATGGGGGGTAAAACCGGGTCTGTCATACAAGTTGGCATAATTCTTTCTCATATTATTGATTCATACTTTAGTCATTAAATGCCACTACTAGAAGACAGAGTGGGGCTCATAATTCTCTGCCACTTATTACACTAATTTACCTGAAACATCCACAACCTACCGACATAAACTCCATTAAACCATAAGGGTTGGGAATGGCGCTCGATGATGCGACCATCCCTGAGTTGCACTTTTTCATTAATCTCTAGATGCGTTTGCTCGTAGATTTCCGTCATATCCTTGAGGAACAATTGCGGATTATCAAATTGCTCGGATACAAACTCTAAGGCGAGTTTGTCGGATAACGACCGCACAATAAGTTCGGGTAGTTGCCAAATCCTCAACAAGTTGGGAGTGACTCCTACCATTTGGCGGTGGTGGTTGACGATTAAAATGCCCGCATTCTCTTGTTGATTAGGTAGTCGGTCTGAAATTGACAGCATCAGAAATTCTCAACTAACAAATCTTTACTTTTTCTACCCTCAATCCTAATGCATTCAAGGGTTTGCTTTGAGATTAGCTTAGCGCATTGTATCACACCTTTGATAGGAGTTTACCGCGTAAATACTGATTGACGGGCATTATAATACTGGTGTAGCATAGTACGCAGATCCTTATTGTCATAATTTGTAAAGAGAGGATACCAAAATGAAGTGGTTATTGGATTTGGGAGCCAAGTACCGCCAGGATCTACTTTCTGGGTCTTTTTACAAGCACTTAGCTGCTGCCCAGCATCCCGATGACGTTCGGGGTTGGGTCAGGCAACTCTACTATCAATCGAGTGATTTTACTGCGACGCTCGCAATGCGCTATACAATGTGCCGGGATTTTCGCTATCAGGGATGCTTCGCCCGCCACGCCACCGAAGAGGTAGACCACGCATCGCTTCTTTTGGAGTGGATGCACAAACACGATTTCCTGCAACCGGGAGAAAACCCAACTTCCATAGCTGCCACTTTAGAAACGCAGTTGGTGAGCGCCTATTGTTTCAGGTCGGTCTTGCGCGAATCCTACGAACACCAAGTCATTGCCATGAATCTCATTTCTGAGGGCGTTAGTTTCGATTTCTTTTCAGCAGTCATCCCCGTGTTCGCCCGCCTCGGACTCAAAACCAATCGCTATTGGACGGTACACCGTGAAATCGACCAAGATCATTTAGCAATGGGCATTGACCTCATCCCCCAGTGTGATGAAGATTCGGCACAGGGTAAAGAGTACAGCCGCATCGCTCGTGAAACTAGCGTGCTGTACGGTCGGATGCTGGATTCGTGGTGTACCGCCAATAAGGACATTCAGGAGACACTTTCGCTTGCTCAATTGGTGTCAGCAAGAAGATAGGAACTAGCTGATGAAAATAACCCCTCAATCAGGTGGCAATACTCCTATAACCTCACCATCTTCAGTATCAGAGTGCATCCCTTGAAACTTAGCTTTCCTAACTAAAAATTAATCAAACTGACATTATTCTGCGACTTCCTCAAGCGCCTTGCCATTAACAGCATGGCTTGGTTTTCTTCAGTCTCGTCTTTGAGTTCTTCTAACGCGCGTTCAATTCTCAGGAGCGGGTGCTCTTCTCTCTCCCTTTTCTTCCTCTCCAAGTCATTTTGAGAGGTGACAATGCGAACCACCTGAGCGCACTCGCTGCGCGGGCGCAATCGGGCAATCACTTCCATGCACCGCCACAACAAGCCGCTGCTGAGATCTTGCTTTCCCTGCCGCACTTTGCTCCAAGTCTGCCGCGCAATACCGCTTAGTTCAGCTAATTCTGTGCCGTGAATGTCCGCCTGTTCTTCACAAAGCCACCTCAATAAAGGTGATACGGGTTCAGTCATTGTAAATATTTATTACATAGCTGTCGCCTATGGGTGACAGAGAGGATAAATTGTCAATGATTGGCGAATCGATTGACTCTTAGGACAACTCAAAGTTAACACATCGGTAGAGCATAAAAAAACACTCGCCCAAAAAATAAACCCTCTTTGAAAGGAAGAGGGCTCAAAAAATATTAATAAGGACTTCTATCATGGCAGATATTTCAGAAAACTGCAACGCTCCAGCTACAGATGTCAGCTTGTTGAGGTTTTGGGAACAGGAGGTGTTGCCCCGACTGACGCCTGACTTGGTGTACGACCATCCATCGCATCAATTCCAGCGGAGTGCCCAGAAGTGGCGGGGAGGCAGCCCGTTTCGCAAAAGCAAGTCTGGAACTTCGTTTGCGGTGTGGCCCGACTCTCTCCGCTTCTATGATGCGGGATGCGAATTTGCAGGCGACCCCATCGCTTATATCCACAGCGTTAAGGTAGGTCGCTGGGAGCATCCCAAGGGAATTGATTGGGTAGAAGCTTTGCGGGAAGCAGCTTCAAGGGTAGGAGCAACGCTACCCGAACGCGAACACACTCCTAGGGAAATTGAAGTAGCAGCGAAGTGGGAAGCGCGCCGGGGGATATTGGCTGCGGTGTACGCTCAGTGCCGGGATTGGCTGTGGAGCGAGGCGGGGACGGGTGCTATCAACCACTTGATTGCAGAGAGGGGCATGAGCCGGGAAGCGATCGCTCAATTGGGATTGGGCTACTACCTGAGCAAAGATGAAGTTGCAGCAGCGCTCAAAGCACAAGATTACAACTTAGAGATTGCAGAAGAAGTGGGCGTATTGACCCGCAAGTGGGAAGGATACGTTACTTTTCCGTGGCACACGGCATTGGGTCAACCGCTTACGGTGTACGGTCACTGTCCCACCAAACCTTTGCCTCTCAAAAAGCACCACCGGGGGTGGAAAAGTGAGAGGGATGCGGCTTATCGAGCTTGGGGAAAACTTTCGGAGGCTCAGAAGGTAGAACAACCTTGGACGGAACCAACAATTCCCAAGAAATATGCTTGCTGGAATCCCAAGGATGAAGAGGGGGCATGGCTGACAACTAAGGAATCGCCGCTTTACTTCGATCGAGCTTTGGCGGCGGGTCACAAAGAAGTGGTGGTGGTCGAAGGCGTTACCGATGCAGCGGTGGCTCAAGCATTGGGAGATACCCGAGTTGTGGCTTGTGTAGCCGCTAGCTTGTCGGGAGAACAGGTGCAGTCACTGCGGCGATCGGGAATTGAGAGAGCGGTGATTTGCCTTGACCCCGATAGCGCGGGGGATAAGGGGATTGAAAGCTGCATCAAATCTTTGTTGCTGGCGCGCATCGTTCCTTATGTAGCTCCCAGGCTGCCTGTGGGTGAAGACGGCGACGGCGACCCGGATAAATTCATTACCCGCAACGGCATCGATGCTTGGCGGCAACATACCGACTTGGAAAAAGCTCAGCACGGGTTGAGGTGGAAAGCGCAACAAATAACTCGCTTGTCGGGCAACACCGATGCGGATAAACAAGCAGTGCTCCTAGAAGCAACCAAGTGGGCAACCAATATTAAGGATGCAGCGGCGCTCAACATATTCTATTGGCCCACCATCGGCGAAGCGCTAGGAAGTTTACCGCCACCCTGGTTGTTGGAGTTCAGTAAAGAATTGGGTGCGGGCAATCAAGATAATTCAGAAAGCTCGCAAACCAAGTATCCAGAACGCAAGCGAGATGCGTTTTACCGCAGCCTCTGCGACAAGTTAGGCCTCGACTTCAATTACTACACCAGGGGACGTACTTTCGATGACTTTGCGGTACGCAAGGTATTCGGAGCCGAGTACAAAGCCATCAACAGCGCCATGTATCAATACACCGGGGCTGGATGGTGGCAGCGGCAGGATGATAAGCGCTGCGAACACATGATTGCGGTGTGCAGCGAAAAGGTATTTAAACTACACCAAGTGAGCAAGTGGGAATGGGAGGAAACATTTCCTTTCTCTAGTGAAAGCTGCGCTAACTCTGCACTCAAGTACGCCATGAAGCGCCTGTACTTAGAACCTGCACCCAATCGACACTTTAGAGCATTCAAGAACGGCACCGTGGATATGAGAACGGGAGAACTCTTGCCCCACGACCCCGCTCACTACCTCACTTCGGCCATTCAATCGGATTACGTTCGCGACCGCCCCTGCCCCCAAGTTTTCCTCGACTTCATCATCTCCGCTTTTGGTGAAGACCAACTAGATGCGGTGAGGGCCTACACTTCAATGCTCATCGACCCAACTGCACCCTACGGCAAGTTCGTACACATCATCGGGCCTTCGGGTTCGGGTAAGGGAACATTGCTCAGGCTCTGGGGCGAAATCTTTGGTTTGGAGGATTCACACTCCGGTGACTTTGCTGAATTGAGCAATCCCGAATCGCGGCACCAACACCTCACGGGTAAATCTTTGTACACCATTCCCGACACCGGGGGCTACATCACGGGGGTTCGACCGTTTTACGAATTGGTGGACAACGGCCAACTTTCGGGTCGGAGCCTTTATTCATCCTGCGGCTACCCCAAAGAGTGGAATTGCCGCTTTGTTGTCGCTTCCGTTGACCACCTGCAAATTGAGAATGCGGGTGATGGCTGGGATAGACGGTGTTTGCCTCTTTTATCGAAAGGGCGGGAAGGATTGGAAGACCCCTACCTGCGCCACAAACTCTCTGCCGTCAAAGCGGATATTGTATCTTGGGCGCTGGCAATGCCGAGAAGTGAACGCGATGCCATACTGCTGCAACCTTCCAAGAACAACCGCATCCGCCTCGCCAAACTCGATGCTGCTACCTACGGCGACCCGGTACGCAGCTTCATTGATTTGTGCTTCCGGCCTTCCGACTCTGCTTCGCAAATCCAGAACCACGAACTCCACAGTTGGTTTATCGCTTACTGCAAGGCACACGGCTATTCGGACAACCGGGGGATGAGCAAGTTCATCGCTCACTTAAAAACAGTAATCCCTCAACACCACATACCCCGACAGCGCAAAGATGGCGAGTTACAACCCGCTCATTGGACTCACATGACTCTATTACCCGGTGTCATGGTCGATGTTTCACTCGCTGAGGATGCTTCTAACGGCTATCAAGGTAAACCAAACCAACCACACCCCGAACCCGAGTGGCGATGTGCCAAATTCCGTTGCTCAGAAGGCGGTTTATTAGCTTTTGAAGAATGGAACGAACAACAAAAGATGGGAGGTCTTATCCCTGATTTGAATCAACAAGACGATCAGGGCATGACGGGGGGTGACACCACACAGTCTACCTTGATCAGCAAAAACACCACGCAAAATCAAGGGTTTGGGAGTAGCGACCAAGGTGATCAGGGTACTACTTCCCTAACAAATGAAAGGGTGGGGGATGTTCCCAATCAACAAGACACCCCCCCTCATCAAAGAGGTGAGGAGTTCCCCTCTACCCCAATCTACCCTGATTCTCCCGCTCGTTCGCTCAGGATTGATGAATGGGTATTCATGCTTTCAGAAGTAGCAAACCGAGATGGCACAACCTATGAAGCAGTGAAGGGATTGGGTGTACCGAATCACCAGCGCCCTGAAATCTTTGCTGCATTGACACCGGGAGTGAAAGAGCGACTTAAGGAATTGAGAAAAGAGTTCGAGATGCGGATTCCCCAAGATATCGAGAAGTGGAAAGAGGCGATCGCAACTTGGTCGGTGTTGGATGCAGATGCACTGAACCATCAATGGCAGCAGTTTGATTTATGGAGCCAATGCTTGTTGGGTATCGGTAATTGGGTGGAAAGAATCAATAAAGCTGGATTATTTGACTTGGGAGCATCGGTGTACGCTCAAACGCTTGAATTAGCTACTGAGAAATCTGAAGTTCTTGGGGATTTGGCAGTAACAAATACCGAGCTAGAAATCACAAATTCTGAACCAAAACAACTCACTTTATTACCGGATATTGAGTCACCCTCAGTATCTGAAAACAGATTTGCACCCGAATCGGAGGATTGGTTTTAATCATGAATAAACAATGCCAGAATTGCGCTTCCCCTGACATTTACCGCCACCATCCCCACAGCTTGGAGGTTTGCTGCGACAACTGCAATCACAGATGGCAAGCAAAACAAGTTTTGGCTCCCCTTTTTCGAGATAAGTTCTGGCTCAGCAAACCTTTGAAAGGCTGGCACTATGTCGAAGTGTGGCACTCAATAACTAACTCCCAAAAGTTTGCTTATCGGTTGGCTTACAGTGCTTCGCTATTCGGTGATTTAAAGGGTGAATTCGATACGCCAGGATTGGCTTGAGAAGCAGGAATTATGGATGCTAATGGATTATTAGCCCCCGCTGAGTCACCCATTTGAGAAGCCCAGTTGTGACTCCCCAAAAGGAGAATCGAAGATGATGCGAACGCTTTCACTATTCAGCGGCATCGGTGGTTTTGAATTAGCTGCTGCTGCCCTAAATTGTTTCAGAGTCGAACAGTTGGTAGAAATCGATGAGGATGCTCAATATGTACTCCGACAGCACTATTCCCACATCCCTATTCACAGCGACATCCGAACTTTTAGCGCCACAAGAGGACATTACGACTGCATCTGGGGAGGATTCCCTTGTACCGGTACGAGCAATGCCGGAAAGCGAGGGGGATTGGCTCATCCTGAATCAAGTTTGTGGTGGCAAATGCTCAGAATTATCCTCGAAGCTCGACCCAGCTTTGTTATTGTCGAAAATCCAGAAGGCTTGCTCGTCCGAGGAGGTAGAGAAGTCGTTGCCTCTCTCCGAATGGCAGGATATTGTGTTGAAGATCCGCTCCTCGTATCGGCAAAGGAAATCGGAGCGAGCCATCAGCGAAACCGAGTCTTTATCATTGCTTACCTTCAGGACTTTGCACAGCAGCAACACGAGCACCAATTCCAAACCGGCTGGGCTGACCAAGTGCGAACAATCGCTCAGGAAGCTCGGCATCATTTCCCCATCCCATTATTTATCCGTGATGGGGATGGAGTTGATATTCGGGTTCCCCCTGGGCTGGATGGATTGCCTTTCGAGCACAACATCTCTATCTCCCACTTTGGAGTCAAAAGTAAAACCAAAGGCAGAATCAGAGCCAGATACCTCTTTGCCAAAACAGTCATGCCCGGACAAGCTTACATTGCCCTCAAACGAGTGCAGCACCTTGCCAAAGCTTTCGGAATCATCGATTGAGAACACCGCCGAACTTGCATTATCGGGATTGGGTATTAGCTTTTGGAAAACGTTGCAGTGCCTTACCCATAAAACGGTGACACGCCGTGTTTGGAAAGATAAACACGCTCAGAAATTTATTAACGCTTTCCATCAAAACAAATTAGTCAAAGCCCTCGATAAAGATATCCGTTATGGAGGCAAGCAAATCGGTTGGTGTCGGTTACTTGGCGCTCCCTACAAAGAGAAACTTGCAGCCATGCCCGATGAAGATTTGCAAGCTGAGGGGGAAATGTGTTCCTCAGTCGCAGAGTTCGTCAAACGCTACTTTAAAGGCGACAGCAACCAAGAAGTTTGGGTAATTCGCTTTGAATTTGTGCCATTGGAGCAAGTAGCATCAACCAAGACTCCCGAACCTCTTGGTGTATACTCTGACTCTACAACTGAAGGTAATAGCAATTCTGCCATTACCTTGTCAGACCAGAGTATACACCAAGCTCAAATATCCGGGGTTACTTTATATTCAGACTCTGCCAGCACAACTGACAGCAGCTTTCCCATTATTTCAGGACTGGATAGTATACACAAAGCTTCATTAAGACCTCTTGGTGTATACTCAGCGATTCACAAGAGGACTAACAGCAGCTTTAGCATTACTCTAAAAGGTGAAAGTATACACCAAACTTCACTAGCACCTCATCCAAGCGATATAAATAGCTCTGTTTCTTTCCTAACTCCTATCACAATTGATAGTATAGAAGCAGCTTTCGTCTCTGCCTCGCAGGAACATCGAAGAGTCTCTGGTGTATACCGCAGCGGCAACAACCCAACTAATGCTAACACCGACATCTCTTTGCTAGCCGAGAGTATACACCAAAGCTCAATACCGAGTCTTGGTGTATACCCCAATGATGACAATCAAAATGATAGCAATACGGCCTATGATTCACTAGCTGCGAGTATACAGCAAGCGCCTGTAGTTCAGGGAGGCAGCGGGTTGGTGTATAGTTTTTGGAAGGGTGAAAGCACAGTCAACCACTACCGTTACAAAGTAAAAACCAATGGCAAGTGGCAGGTGAAGAGTGTCTACATTCCGGTTGGAAAGCTCCCTAAAGTAAAAGAAGCTATCGCTAATAAGTTGAGCGTAGCTGCGATAGTGGTTGAGGTATTGGGTAGAAACTTGTGATTGATTATTCCCTCTTTTTCAAACAATGCGGTAGCCCTTTATTTGGACTCTCTTAGTTTTTTGATTTCTCTACAACTCATTCACTATCCATCCGCATCTATCTCTTCGTTGATGTAAAGTCCATCCCTGCGTTCCATCACATTCATATTAATGGGGGGTCTTACCCCTCATTTTTATTGACTAGGCGATCGGGGCATAATGGGGGGTCTTACCCCTTATATTACCCTGATCAGCTAACACATTACGCTAACTCAATACTTTGAGCCATATAAAGGCGATCGAGGCACATTGTAGGGTCTTACCCCTCATTTTGCCCTGATCACTAGAAATACAACGTAATATCAAAGGTTTCAAGGGTGTGATCGGGGCGATCAGGGCGATCGGGGTACTACTCCCTAAAAATAGAGAGGGGGGGGGTATTTCCTTGCAACAACAAAACACCCCTTAATAAAAAAGGTGAGGAGTTGGCGATCGCCCTGATCACCTTGATCGCTTCTACTCATACCCATATACCACAAGGGAATTAGAAGGCGATCGCACCATAATAAGGGGTAAGACCCCCTACTTTGCCTCGATCGCCTGGACGGCTGATGTGGTTTCTGGTCAAACCCATACAGAGCATAGGAATCCAATAGCGATCGGGGTACAATGCGGGGTAAGACCCCTTGTTCTAGCCCGATCGCCTAACCATGAATGTGTGGGTAGTGAAGCTTGGATGAGGTAGAGTTACTAACGATCACCATGATGTGCGGTGGCTTAGCAGGATTCCAAAATGGCTATTTTAAAGGCAAGGGTAATCTCGAAGCGCGGGTGACTCGTCTTGAATGGATGGCAGCAGGAATGCTGGGTTTATGGGGAGCATCTCAATGAAAGCAGCCAAGGCCAAAATTGGAGAGCCAGAAGTCAGGAGTCAGGAGTCAGGAGGAAAGAGGAAGAAGGAAGGAGGAAGAAGGAAGAAGGAAGAAGGAAGAAGGAAGGAGGAAGGAGGAAGAAGGAAGGAGCCAGAGTAAGTGTTTTTACAAATATGAGATGGTCCCAGTGTATGCTACGATGCGACGGATGAAGTGGATAGTCACTCTTTTGCTACTTGGCAAACAAGCAGTATACACCAAACTCTATCAGAAGCCTTGGTGTATACTATGGCGCTCTCATGGAAACTGATAGCAACTTCCTGATTACTTTGTAGAACGCGAGTATACACCAGGCTCTATTATCAAGCTTTGGTGTATACTTTTAGTCGTTAAATAAAACTAACATGAGAAACTTCTAACTCAATGAACGATTCGGTAGTCTTGGCTTTTGCCGTCAATCCTAACCGCGCTGTATCTTTTCTAATCCTTACATCACTATTTGTTTGCACACAATGCGTAAGCTATTTGGTTGATTTTTCTTAGTGTTTTGATTTCTCAACTAATTCAACTAACATTTCAGTGGGAATGCGGTGTAGCCATTTCTCTAAACTAGCTCGGTCTATGGATTCTAACTTGGTTACAGCTTCCCTAACCAACCTGGCTTGATTATCCGAAACACTTTCGATATCCTCCTGTTTTAATTGAGATTGGCGCAATTCTTCTTCAAAGGTAGCTATTTCATCTTCAGTGAGGTAAGAATCTTTCACCCAACCCGGTACCCAATCTTTCATCGAAATAACTTTAGTCACGGCCCCGTCCTCAACTCATTCGCTCATCCCATCAAGTATAGCTTCAATCCGAATCAACCTCCGTTCGCTGATGCGGAGTAAGTCCCTGCGTTGCATCGCTTCCAGGGCATTCTGGTAGCATTCACTTTGAGCAGTTCCCAAGTGCATGGTTAGCTTGCCGTTGGCAAGAGAGCGAGAACGAGACTTCAACCTGAAATAGTAATAGCGCTTGCCCTTCTGGATGGAGAAGTGCTTTTCAATGATGGCATCAGCGGGAGGAATCCAACCATTCTTTAATTCCTGCTGCTGGGAATGAAGTAAAGAGCGGCACTTTTCCAAGTAATGGCGATCGCTGCTGTGGATAATCAGGGGAAGAGCATAAGAGTTGTGAGAAACAATGTAGGTATTGTGAGCCAGATAGCGGGCAGGTACACCTAGGGTATCTTCAATTAGGTGTTTGAGTTCGATGTGCGAGTAACACTTCTCAAACGTACCCCACCGCGTAATTACGCCGTCGTTGTAAACAATACCGCCATGATTCCTCGATCGCCCGGTGATAGCGCTAACCACCAAAGTTTGGCGGGTGAGTCCGTAAGCAGAGACGAGCACTTCACACCGAAGCGCGGGAACTTCAATGGTACTCAAAACGTAAAGCAGCGTAACAACATCAGCCGCTCTTTTAATAGTGCGGGGAAAGTAGTAAGGGTCGTAACCGCGAGAACGAAAACCCATTGCTTGAAGGAAGCGCACATCATCACCGCGACCGCATCCATAATCCAGGTGCGTGTGATGGGATAACAAAATTCCCGCAGCAACGGTAGCAGCTATCGGTAAACTCAATTCACGGCGTTTAAGTGCCGCTTTGTGCCTGGGTATTGTCAGGTTATCAGGGTTTGTTAATGTCATGGCAGCATCCAATTAATATTAATACAAATATACAAATAGTTTAAATGAAATAGCTAGCGCTGGGTTGCAAAAAATAGGGAGTAAGCTATGCTCTACGCTTTGATTAACAACACCGGAACCCATCGATTAGAAGTGGCAGAAAAGTTACAACTCGCCGACCTGCAAAACCGAGTAGGCGTCGAAGGGGAGGATGCGTTAATAGAATACGTGCGCGATCAATTTATTGACCCCAACATCGATTTAATCTGCGACGAAGAGTTTTTATGCAAGGAGTTACCCTTAACCTGCATTACCCGCCGAAGGATTGCTCTCTGCGGTCAAGTAATCGCTGCTGCATCTACGGAGGATGGTGAAACAATTGGGTTGACCGAAGCTCAATTTCAATTAGTAGCGGCTAATCTGACTGTGGTTGTCATGCTTTAATAAATGCTGCCTCAAGTCCGCACTTGGGGCAACTCCCTTATTTTAAATAATAACAAATAAGTAATAACTAAGCAAACTCAAATAAAAAAGCTATCGCAGTGGGTGCAAACAATTAGAATAATAGCAATAGCATTATGCCCAGAAAGAAGACACAATCACCCATCTCCTTGGAACCTCCTACTTCCACTGAATCGCTTGAATCTAGGCCCCAAACACCTTTATTGGATGCCCTTTGCGCTCAATTGCTAGCAGCATCAGAGCAGGGAATAGAAGCGCTGACCAGGCTAAAAGCTCAACTAACAGCACAGCACGACACGTCCGAAACTCCTGAATCCGACTCAATCGTGCAGCAAGCGTGGCAGCACATGAATCCAGAGCAACGCGCTCTCATCACCAGTCGCTGTGAAGTTCACCGAGAAAAAGAACGAGTGCGCGGTAAATCATTGCACCAACTCACTGCTCAATTGGAGGATTTTGATGAACTAATCGACAGCATCGAAGGTGAAGAAATCCCACCTGAATTAGAAGCAGCGGTGCAAGAACTCTTAGAACAACGGGATGGCACCTACGACCAATGGCTCATCAAAATAGACAATTACTGCGCTGCCATCACCAACCGCCACGCCATCAGCAAACAGCGCAAAGCAGAAGCAGAACGCTTGAGTAAACTAGCAGCTACCGATAGCGCACGGGTTGATTGGATGAAGCAACAACTCAAGAAGTGTCTTGAAGCTCACGGTGTTAAGAAACTAAGCCTGGATCGCTTCAATTTAACTATCAGCAACAATGGTGGAGTCTTGCCTCTCAAACTCTCTTGTGAAGTAGCAGAACTTCCTCCCCAGTTTCAACGCATTGAAGTATCAGCCGATAATGGCGCTATCCGCCAAGCTTTGGAATCAGGAGATATCGAAGCTCAGAAAGTCGCTTATTTTGCCGAGCGAGAAACTCATTTGAGAGTGCGATAGTCCCCCGGAAAGCATGAAGATATTGGTGAATTTCAAACCGATATCTTCATGCTTGTATGTTAATATGAAAAACATAATCAATTTCAAAAAAAAGGCTATCGCTAGGGTGAAAACAACAGCAAGTTAGAGGTGATAGTATGCACTGCAATTTAGGGTTAGATTGCGCGCAAATGGGCTTGGATGAATGCGGTGAGTGCATCAACGAAGAACTTTGCCACGAATACACAAAAGCCTGGAATCTTTACGAAATAGTGCTGATCAAAGGATTACCCGGAGCGGTGTATCTGTGTTGGCACAGCAGAGATGCCAATACCGAATGGACGAACGAACAATGGGGATTTAAGCACCTGAACAACTGCGATTGGTTGCTGCACTACACCGCATCATTAAACTCTTTTGACCAGTGGCAGCGCGCCTATTATAAACTATCTAGTTTCAAAAATACCAAGTATGTCCGCACTGAGTTATTTGATGAGTTTGACCTACTGAGAAAGCAGGTAGATATCGAATATGCCAAGAATCATGAAGAGGAGGAAAAAGCGCTGTTTTTATTTGAATAGGAGAAGAATCATGGTAGGAACACAATTCAGAGAATTACCCGTAGGCCTGCCACCTATGCTGCCTGAAATGCTGGGAGCCAGCAACACTCAATACTTTGCTCTTTACTACCAAGGAAGCAAAGCCACATGGAGCAACGGCAGAGCAATGGCTACATTCAGTTACTACGCCGTGTACGCGCCTCTAATCGAACACATAGCTCTAGCAATTTACTTAAAACCCTACAACTTAGGTTCCGATGATGAAGCACCAGAACACGCTATTTTATGCGACACTGTTCACCATAAAATGTATGTCGGCGCGTACAAAGAAATCGATTACTTTCTGTTACAGCAGCATCCGAAAGAGTTGCCCGCCTTGTCACAGCAAGAGTTTGAAGCAGCCGTAAAAGCGTTGGAGAATATGACCCTAGAACAAATGCAGAAGTTGGGAATGTTCGAGATGTTCGGTCACACCAATCCCCAAGCACGTCAACAAACCGTAGAGTTAGTGCAGTGGCTAGACCAACAAATCACCGAAGAATTGATACAGCAGTGCATCCAACTAGCGAGTCGGGGTAATTGGACAGCAATGATGGCATTAGAAACTCTCCAGCGTAGAATCTCAGAGTCTAAGAAACACCAACAGCAATTAGAGAAAAATTAAATTATTGATGCCGGGGAAGTATCAATATTAAAGCCTCGGCACGGGTACAAAACATCCATAGTGCAGTCAAAGGGGAGTTAGGCAATGAAGCGATTGACTTGGAGAGATAAAGCAATTGATAGGATTGCCAGCGCTCTTCTAGAGTACGAAGCTCAATGCTTGTTAATGGAAAAAGAAATAGATGGCAAAGCAGCCAAGAAATGGGTATCTAGGGAGCGCTTTCCCTTTGGATTCAGGAAGTACACTCCCTACAAAACATGGCTTCAAGAAGTGGCCAAGATTCCCCATTTTATCAGCACGGGATGGCCCGCAGAAACTTATCCGGGATGGCGTAGCGGACTTCCAAAGCGCCCTCGCAAATGCCCTGTAAGCCAGGGTCAACTCAGTTTATTCTCAAGTAAGGAGTATTAGATTTAGAAACGCAGCGTAGTTGCTTCATCTAATACACGCCAAACGATCGCTAATCCTGTCCTACCGCTGCATCGCAATCTTTTCGCTTACGGCGTTTGCAACCGAGGCGGGGATTGCAGATAGGGCAGAGCAAGGGATTGTTGTGTAGCTTCTTGAGTTCCCGTTCCCGATGCCCTCCCCCGCGCCAAGTCCTTACCAGCACCAACTCCCGCCCTTGTTCCACCGCAGCTTTGGTGATTCGCGCTCCCACTTTAGACTTGTGTTCTCTCAAACGATCGCTCACGGGTTTCTTAGTGCTGCCCAAGTAGTGGGATGCCGTACCTCTGGGGTTGCTTAAATTACCGATAGCGGGTTGCCAATGGATTAAATAACAACCGGGTTGATTGGGGTTCATCGCTTTGATTAATGTTGTTTGCAACCAAAGCGTTAGCTCTTTTATTTAAGTAAGTTAAGTTATTGATTAATTAAACTTTTAATCAATTATAAAATATTAAAATAGTGGCTATCGCTTGGGGTGAAAATAGCCAACATTTGCCATGCTAATTCAACCCAACAAACCGATTCAGCTACCTAAGCCTTACCGCATTCCCTTAACTACCCAAACCATCGAGCTGCAATGTTGCCTCGAAGTTGCAGCAGACTCGGATGACGAGTGGATTATTCCAACACCGATTTATTCCATCGGTCAAAAAGTATGGCTGATTGCCCCAGATTTACCCATTGATGATTGGGAAGAAAAGCGCATCTTTGGTATCGAACTCTACGCCCCCCGGTGGCAACATGGCTCTTTGATGGCTGAACCAGTTTGGTACTACGGAGTCAAAGCACTCACCGGACACGGAGAAACCAAATGGCTAACCGAGGACAAGATTACCCAAACTCCCCAAGCCTGCGATTTTGAATCCGATTATTTCTAACAGCATCAATAATCAACAAAACTCCCAAGTAATTGCTAACGCTTGGGGGGCACCATTACCAAATAGAGTAAACCCATGCACATCACAACCATTGCCGTAAGTTACAGCCGTAAATTTAACTTGGATGGCTTCAACTCAGTGGACTTATCTTGCTCCTTGTGGGCGCAAATAGATGCCGAAGAAGATGAAGATTGCTGCATCGCCATATTGCAGGACAAAGTGAGGGAAGCTGTCCGCTCCGAATACCGCAAAGTGAAAAGCAACCAAGGGCCCGTACCGACAATCAAAATCAACGGTGTTCTTGTTGAGGATTCTATTCCAGAAAGCGAACAATTTGAAGCGCTTTCGGTGCATCCAGCACACCTGCAATAGCGCAGGAATAGATGGAGAAAGAAAAGCCCCAGGTAAGTGCTATCGCCTGGGGTACAACATTCATTGAGTTGAAGTAAAAGTTATGAACGATCGAGTATTTGTGGGTGAGTACCGCGTTGAGGATGGTAAGCGCATATTGCAGTGCCATTCCCGTGGAGATAAGCGCTACAGCCCATTTTTCTGCTTTGTAAAAGCCTTTGGTATTCCTGATTCAATCGAGAACCACTATCAATGTGCCAAGCGTTTTGAAAACTGCCCAGAACCCGGTAATTGGACGGCTGCCCGGTATTGGAAGCGCCAAGGATGCACGCAAATAGCGTGGCAAATAGGCACTCGCCGATTACCCGTAAAGTCGAACGAACAAGGCACCAGCTTTGCGGTCGATGATTGGGGAATTCAATACTACATCGCTTTGTGGCACCGACATTTATCCCAAAATCCTGAGAAAGTAGAATTTGCTCGACAGTTTGATGAATTTGAAGACCCGTTTAAACGAGATTTTCCCTTCAGCCAAGCTGATGTTATCCGAGTTGCTACCCGTGAAGGAGTAGAAGCGCTGCTGCCTTATTTCGCTCCTCTGAAACAACTCTGGGATACCAAATAATCTTAGCTCGACTGCAAGTCTGTGAACTATAAACTTGCAGCCATTCAAAGCTAAAAATCAATAATTAATGATTGATGAAAGTGAAAGTAAAGAGCTTTCGCTGGGGTGAAAAATAGGAGGCTGTATCATGGCTAAGAAATCCGAGTCTAATGTCCAATCTGAATCTACTATCCAATCCGATGCTGATATTAAACCTGAAACTATGCTCCTTCCCGAAATGGTAGAACCTACCATAGAGCGCGATGAGTTTGCCAGCCCTGACTTCGTTGACCCCGAAGCTCGTTTACCGCGCATTCAAGCGGTGCGGGGGGAATCGAATTTAGAACACTGTGGCTACTTCATAACCGTGGATCAGATGGCACAAGCTGGGTGGCAGGATTTCGACGAATCCCAGCTCATCGAGTACGCCTTTAATTCAGGCCAAACCGAGCAAGGAATCCTGATACGGAAACCCCGGATGATTGTCTGCCCCAAGACACCCGTACTCGCCTTTGACCGAGATGAAAGTGAAAAACTGCAGCAGACGGTAATCCTGGGTGTGTACGACCGCGCTTGCAAGGAAAACGAGCGCATTAGCAACATCCAATTGTTCCAAGTCTTCTTGGTCAACTCGAACAACCAACCCCTGCATTCAATTCCTTTAAGCTACAAAGCCAAGGGTGCGAATCAAGCCAGTTTTAGCAAACACTGGCAACAATTCTGCACCGAGATTACAGCCTGCCACGCCCTCGAAAACGGTATTGCGGCCAAACCCAAGAATGCAGCTTTTAAGAGCCTGTGCGTGTTCGAGTTTGAAGTAGATCGCCAAACAGTCGGAGAGAAGAAGAAATCACCATGCTGTTACGTTACTTCGCACACAAAACCCACCCTAGAAACTTGGAAACAGCATTTCCTAGGTTACGACCAAGCCACCAAAAAATGGACTTGGGAAGCCCTAGAACCGGATCGCCCTTTGACCATTCCCGCACTCCCCGAGTTTTCATCATCTCCGCCCTTAGCTTTATCTGAGAGCTAATCCTTACTTTTGGGGAATTGAGTAACTTCGATTCCCCAAAACTCAAACAGTAAAAAAGTACAGGAAACAGCAACAAAACGGCTATCGCAATGGTGAAAACAACGAATCAGAAATACAATATGGCTCGCCCAACTGTGAAACAACCCCAATCTCCCAACTTTGATGCTGCTTTTGGTGATGGCTTTACCGTCAAAGATTACTGTGAGAAAGAGTGGGAAAGCGTGTACTATGCCATCCGAGAATTGCAAGGGCGAGCGCTCAGGAAATCTAAATTAGCTCAGGGTGATACCTTCTCCTGGGATGCCTACAAAGCTAAGTTTGCAGAAGTATTCGGGACTCCCGACAATAAGCGCTTTACTCTAGAACAAATGGTGAGTTACGCTACCCAAAAGTGGGGAATGAACTTGGAAGAACTCAAAGCTTACAACCGCCGTTCTTGGGAAAGGCGCAACGTGGAAGTCAAGGTATCGGTAATTCCCAACTCTGTAAAAACTCCCCAAACGCTCAAAGATGTTAGTTCTTGGGAAGTGAGCAATCGGGTAACAGATACTTGGGCAACCGATGATATTCCCTACTAATTGAATCGCAACTGATTCACTGGCACTCCCAGGTTCATCCTGGGAGATACAATTGTATGAATCGAATCTATTAACCCGCAATGCAACCCAATGCTACACCGCCACAAAGCAGCAATCAACCGCCATAAGTTATCGCGACCTTGCCAAAGAGCCATTGACTTTGGATTCATCACCCCAGAAACTACCATCACCGATTACGGCTGCGGTTACGGGCAAGATGCAGAACGCTTGAGTGCAATGGGATATCCCGTAGTCAGCCGTTACGACCCGTATTACTTCCCCGATTCGACTCCGTTGCCCGCTGATGGGGTAATGCTCAATTTCGTACTGTCGGTAATCGAAGATCTAGCAGAACGCGAACAAGTGTTGGTTAGAGCGTGGAATTTAGCTCAAAAGTACCTAATAGTTGGATTGCTGTCGGGTAGGGCAAAAGATGCGGCACCCCGCTTCAACGATGGCATCATCACCAAGTGGAACACCTTTGAAAAGCACTACTCCGCCACCTCGGGAAAAGCTTACCTGCAAGCAATATTGGGATGCGATTTAGTGCGTCTAGAAAACTGCATTTGGGGTATCCCCAAGGTTCCCTCGAAAGTCTTGACCGCTTACAATACTCCACCTTCGGAACTTCAACGCTTGCTTGCCAATTATAAGAAACAACGTTATCGGTTGAATTCTCAAACTTTACTGCCCCCAGGTGCTTACATTGAGGATTATTCACCCAGCAACAGCCATCGAATGTACTACCGATTGCGTTCTCCCAATCGAGATTTAGCGGGTAAAAAGGGCAACAGCTTTGTAGTTCATTTGGGAACGGGGGAGTCTCCCGAATTCAAGGAAGCGGCTAAAGCGTTGCAGCGCCGAGAACAGTTGGATTTGCTCAACTCCAGAATTGATTACATCCAGCAAGTTCTCAAAGAACCCGCACCCACCGAGACTAAAGTGACAGTAGCTCCCCAACCCGGTTTCACGGCTCACTTTTCTATGGCCCGAATGGATTTGTCACCCCCTTCCACGTTTTAGGAAGTACAGACCAACGCCCCGGTCTAACTTGCTTGATGCCGTACTTTCCCTTCGTATTCGGGTTGTCTTCCAGCATCGCTAACCTCTGAAGCGCTTCCTCAAACTTGTTGCCCCATCCCCCGCTGCTCCTGCCGCCCATCTTTACCGGCTCCTTCTCCCTCAAATTTACCCGTCGCCCTTTCCCAAAAGCTGGGAGCCCATATCCAATGGCGCTTGGTACACTGTTCCTTGATTTTTTTGCCGCCTCCCACTACCAAAAACACGATTTCCTTCGTCTCGGCCCGCTCGCACGCCATCTCCCACTGGTCTAGGTTGTACTGGAAGTTATCGCCGCAGCCCCGAGTCGAGTATGCCCGCCATCCTTTGGGTACTCCCAGTAGCTGCCACTCGGCTTGTTCTGCTGCAAAGTTGACATCCACCCAAATCCGAATCGCTGCTTCCGATTGCCAAACCCGACTCGTCCACCGCTTGGCATAAATCAATCCCATCAGGTAAGCCAGGGGCGTATTCAGGTCGGTGCTGAAATTCAATTCGCAGGCTGCCTTGGGATAAAGGGCGGGTAATGCCATCGGATTCGACAGCAGTTGCGTAAATTTGTAATCGTCCTGGTAAAAATGGAACGTTCCCGTAGTTCCCCGCTTCTTGGCTTTGCTGCCCCATGCGTCCAGGGGAAGTTCCAAACCCGTTGCCTGCCATTCGGGCATCAGCATCGGTACATCCCAATTATCTGCTGGGAATACCAAACCCCCCGCCCGCAGCAGCTTTCTCTGCAACTTTCCCGCTTCAGTACGATCGCTCGCAATTGTTTCTGGCTTTGGATGTAACATTTCTCGTTCGCCCTCTTGTTAAGCTGCTCTACCATTTGCTGCAAACGCTCCAAACCAACTCCATTGATGCTCCCCTGCTCTGCCCCAATTTGCTGCAAACACTTCAAACCAGCTTCCTTGATGTTCCCCTGCTCTCCCTCAGGTTGCTGCAAATACCCAAAACTAAACTTCACCGATGTTATTTTGTATGTGGTAGTAATCGAAAGTTTTGGACACAGAAGAAAAAAGCTCGTTTTCAGTCACAATAAGCGTTTGAGAAAGCGTAACTTGTCCTTTTTTTATCTCCCAAATGTGGGCTATTTGCAGAACAATCATCGATATTTTAGGACAATTATAGCCAAAGCAGCGGTGGATATGGTAGTACATCCATGCACCGAGCGGTATGCCTGCATCAACGATCGCCCCTGGTGCTGTGGGCCTCATAGTTGTCGATCGCGAGCGCACTTTTTTGACCGCCCGAAGCGGTTATCCTACACGGTCGCCCCCTCAATCCAAAACACTTGGGAAACACATCAGCACTGGCATAAGCGATCGCACTTGAAATTCAAAAGGTTGCTGCGCTTTGGTTTCGTTGCCCCCCCTGCCCCCTCGGGGGGAGACACTCCTCGGAAGTTCGGGGGAGGATTTCTTGCATGAATGCGAAATTGCTCCCCCGAACTTCCTCGCCATAATGTTGCTTCGCTTTTATTTGTTTGGGGCCGCTCAGGCCGCTGGGCCGTCACTACATTGGGCAGTATACAGAGGCGGTCGGAAACGGTGCAAGGCCTCACGCACGCTAACTCCGACTGAGCAAATAGGCTTCGCTAAGCAACTGCAAGGAATTTTCACAGTCGAACTAAGCGAATAGGCTTTACTAAGTGTCAGTAAGCTCGAAGCTCGCTAACTGACACTAACTAAACCGTATTCGCTAAGTTCGGCTGTGAAAATTTGCAGTTGCTAAGCGAACCGTATTTGCTAAGTCTCCGTAAGCGTCCGAGAGCAAGTAAGAGTTTGCAATCGTTAGACTCGCTAACAATTGGCTAAGATTTCAAACGCCGACAACGAATTATTCTATTTTATTTAGCGTGTTGTCGGCGTCTGAAATCTTGCCAATTCTAAGCTCTTCTAAGCGAGCAAACTCTAAGCCTTGACCTAAGCAAGATTTTGTAAGACTTGGCTCGCAGACAACTTCTAAGCTAATCGGGTAGCTGGCAGTTTTGTAAGCTTCTCGCCCCGTATCAAGTAGCAGTAAGGCTCGAAGACTCGCCAACTGCTACTAACCCCAGGGCGAGAAGCCAACAAAACGGTCGCAACTACCGGATTAGCTAAGAAGTAGTTGACGCTCACGCAAGCCTAACAAAATCTAACTTTTCCTCGCTCCCCTGTCTCCTAAAAGTGTAGTGACTGAGGAAAATTCCCATGTTTGAACGCACTTGTGGAAAAGACGGTTTATTCGGTTTCAATGCCCTACATCGAGTCTATATAGGACGGGAAAACAAAGCTTATCAATTAAAACCAAGCCCTCTAGCAAATCCATTCGTGGTTGGCAAACACGGTTCTCGCGAGCAGGTAGTTGCGCTCTACCGACAATGGCTTTGGGAACAAGTCAAAGAAGGCATGGCGGGGAAACCCAATGGAGCGTGGAACGAGTTGAAGTATTTGCAAACCAGTGCCAACAAACTGACAAATAAATGGGATTTTGATGCTCTGCAATTGACTTGTTGGTGTAAAGATTCTGAGTTGTGTCACGGAGATGTGATTGTCAACTGTTTGGAATGGATGAATAAGAATGACCTGTAAGGGTTTGGGGCGGGGTCGAAAGACCTCGCTTTTTTTATCAACTAATCAAAGGAGGAAAAGACAATGACCGTTAAGTTCATCAACAAAGTAGACCCGAATTCAATCGAGGATTTGAGGGATTGGTGTCGGGAACGAATCGAGGACATGAGCCAAGATGTATCCCGTTATGCTCCCGGCAGAATGAGAATGTGGATTTTTGCCGAATGCGATTTACGAACCAATGCCAGAGTTTATCCAGCGTATACGGATAATCGAATCCAGAAATTTGCTCAGCGAGTTTTCCCCGGCTGCGATATTGCACTGCTAACCTACAACGGAAAAATTGATTGGCATCGAGATCACAACTATGCAACAGCTATCGCCAGGGGTGTCAATCTCGGGCAAGCAAAGTTCGGCATTGGCTTACCCAACAATCGGGAAGTAATTGATTTGGAAGATGGGGATATCTATGAATTTAACTGCAAATTACCCCATGCAATATTGTGGCACAGCCAAGAACGTTTCAGTATTACCTTTTGGAAAATGCGGAGCGAGTACAAACAACAACTGAGTTAACTAGAGATTTGAAACGAGGTAGGGAGTAAAATCTCTACCTTTTTTTGTACTAACAACAGGAGGAAAGCACAATGCTCAAAGTAATCATCGCAGGTTCGAGAGATTTCAACGATTACGAATTACTCGAAAGATTGGTGGATATGTACCTCCAGCGCTATTCGACCGACCAGGTAGAAATAGTATCTGGAGGAGCGCGGGGTGCCGATCGCCTCGGTGAACGCTACGCCCAATCGCGGGGGATGGCGCTCAAGGTAATGCCCGCAGATTGGAACCGCTACGGTAAATCCGCAGGCTATCGGCGCAACGAACAAATGGCGCAGTATGCCACTCACTGCATTAGTTTCTGGGATGGAGAATCACCCGGAACCCAGCACATGATTGACCTTGCCAATCAATACAACTTGGCTCTCAGAATTGTCCGTTACCGTTCTTAGGATATAGCCCTGAGCAAGGCATTAAAAGGCTCACGAACAAGAAGAGAAAAGAAAAAAGAAAAGTAAATAAAACTGCTTTCGCATTCGGTGTAAACAGAATTCAATTTCAGGAGACAAAGACCGTGAGCTTCATCAACAAATCCCAACTCGGAATCTACGCACCCAAGGCTTCAGAAAAAGCGGCAATCGGTGCCGAAGCGCAAACCGTTATCAAGGATGCGCTTTTCACCTACAAGAAACTCTACTACGGGTTGCGACAAACAGCTTGGCTGAATCGAGATAAACGAGCCAGCTTCATGGATGCTAAATCTAAGGGAGAATTAGAGCAATTTATCATTGCACCGGGTTGCCGCCAGGATGATGGTTCCTATTCCAAAGATGAATGGGATTACCAACAACTCAATAAATACCTCTGGGAGCGTTTCTGCACGCACTTCGAGGATACCTTTGGCTTAGAACGCATTCAAGAATTGACCAAGCTCAAAGATTTGTTAGCCGTTACCGAAGAACTGCTTTCAGTAGCCTTAGACGAATGGGGACACCGCATCCTCGAACGCATTGAAGATGAATCCTCAGAATCCCTAGAAAACGTAGCGCGGTACACGAGCGACCTACCCAACGGCATCCGCATCGAAGCAGATTTCCGAAATCCCAACAAGCGGACGATCGCCATCAGTGCACCCAACTTCTCGAATATCCCGGATGTATTGGTCGAACAAATGCGGGGCGATACTTGCTGGCAGGGAAGGATTTACTTCGACACCGCAGGAGCCACCGCGCTCACATCCAAGTCAGCCAAACTTCTGGCTGAAATGCTCGAACTAGCCGCCAAAGTGAATGCGGGCATCAAGGAATTCATCGCAGCACCGGATTTCTTCCTAGGTCTGGAATCAGCCCAAGCCCGCAAGCGCAACCTCCAGCGGGTGAAGGCGAGACTCCTTGAAATCAACGAGAACAAGCTGACCCAGCGCCAGGTGGAAGCACCCGAACAACAAGCAACCCGCCGCATTAACGAAGCGGTAGACGCAGCCGAGAATGCCGACCCCGAAGAGTTTGAGGAAGCTCGGAATCAAGCCAACCGCATCAAAGCCCAGAATCCGAAACCCCAACAACCGCAACGGAGGCCCTTGAAACGACGCGCTGCGACCTTGGATGAAGTTGCCGAATGGATGGAGCGCAACGTCCATTTATTAGGAATGGAACCCGACATCGATGCCGAACTCGGAGTCAAAAGCGTAAAACAATCTAAACGCCGAGTTAGCGAAGCTGACCGAGAGTAAGCGCGCTCTCAAATAACTGAGCGGTCGTACTTACGAGAGAGTGCGAGCGCTCTTTTTTATCTAACTACTGTAGCTGTCAAGAAAACAATAAATGCTCAGAAAACAGCTACCGCACGGGTGTAAACACTTATTGAAGAAAATGTCATGCGTTCAACAACAGATTCTGGATTTACGCTAACCGAGAAACTCATCCTCATAGCGGTACTCAACATCCTTTGTGCCATCGCAGTACCCGGATGGATTGGGTTCATGAATTCCCAACAAGTTAGTGTAGCAAACGATCGGATTTATTGGTGCTTTCAAAAAGCTAAGTCCGAAGCCCGTCGTGAAAGATTGATCGTGGAGTGTCTGATCCGACAAACTCCCCAAGGCATCGAATACTCAGTGAACCGAGTTGATGAACCTCCCCAGTGGCAAAGTGCGGGCATCGACCCCAAAATCACCATCAAAACTGCCACTTTCTATTACGACAAAAAAGATGGAGCCTATCGGATGCAGTACAACTGGCTCGGTGTGAGTAACGGACGCCTGGGTCGCATTCACCTAGTCAAAGAAAATGCCGAACGCTGCACCGTGGTAAGTACCCTGCTAGGCTCTATGAGAACCGGACGTAGGGGCAACTCTTCCAACCCCTGCATCTAACTCAAAACCCAGCGTACCCAGAGTTTGTGCGCTGGGTGTTTGGGTGCATCCGCATAGCTAGATTTCCCAGCAATCCTAAATTATATGATGTGCATGGTTACAGAAAGCATGGGATTGCTGGGGATAATAAAACCAAAGTATCAATGTTACATCATCACCAATAAAAACTCAATAAAAAGGCTATCGCAAGGGGTATAAAATACAAAGATGAACCCTAATCCCCATGCTCCTAATTAGCTTAGTGCAATTCATCGCTCTATTCTTACAACAAGAATTAGCACCATATATCCAACCAGAACAATCCATCGAACCTTATTTAGCTCACCTCGAACTCCAGCACGAAATCGAATCGGATTACTATCACGCTTGCGGGCGCTGGTAGCTGCTCAGTTTGGGCCAGCGGTTACATTCTGCCCACTTCTCTCGTTGCCCGATATTCCTCGCTATTTCGATGATTTGGTTCACCGAGTTATTCTCTGTGTTTCGGTGCTTGGGTACACTCTCGCTATTCCCTGTGTTTCGGTGCTCCCGCTTATCAAGATATCTCTTGAGTTGGGGTACGCTAAGGCATTGCCTGTGTTTTGATGCTTGGGTACACTGCCGCTATTGGCTTGTTTCGGTGCTCCCGCATATTCAGATATTCGCTGTGTTTCGGTGCACTCGCATATTCAGATATTCGCTGTGTTTCGGTGCACGCGCTTATCAAGATAATCTGCGTTTGGTATTCTCAGAATTGCCCTCTTCAAGGTTACTTTGATGCTGCACCAATTAATCTTTAATCCAGGTTATTACAGTTTGTTACAAAATTATTACTTTAGCCAACTTGGATTTGTTGAGAGCCGAGTATCATAGAGCACATGGTATTAGAAATAAAACTCAAACTCATTCCCGATATCGAAACGGGCATCATCGCTCACCAAGTGTGTTGCACTGGTGTGCTGCATACGGGTTTGGGCAAGGCAATTGCCAAGAAATGGCCGTTGGTGGAATCGGAGTATCAACGCTTCTGTGGCCCCGATGCAGGTGGAGAGCGCTTTGTTCCCGGCAAAATTCAAATGGTTCGGGTTAGCTCCGCTCCAGAGCTTTGGGTGTGCAATATGGCGGGTCAAAACTTGCACGGCAGCAAGAAACGCTACACCGATTACGATGCCCTAGCGCTTTGTTTGTCCAAGCTCCACCGCAAATCTTTGGAGCTGCAACTAACTCCTTTCGTGCCCTACAAACTCGGATGGTCTGGGGGGCGGGGCGAGTGGAGCGCTGTCCGTTCCCTGATCGAACAGCACTGCCCCAATGCCATTATCTGCACGGATTAGCTAAACCTTGGTTAAGGTCAACTGTGAGGTAAACGTATAAGGGATGGAGGATTCGGTGCTGAACTGGAGAAAGTAAACTCCCGGTTCTAGGATTGTTGAAAGTTCGCTAGAGTAGCCATCGCCAGAACTTACAACAACCCGGTTACTGGAGTTGAGAATTCCTGCAATGGCGTCATGTGTCATCAAACTCGCTTGCACCGGAACGTTCACTTTAAATCTCGCCCAGTCGGTGATGTCATCTCCGCCGATGGTTTCAGTGATGCTCGAAACTTCGGTGCTGTTCTTGGTTGCGGTACCCTCGTTCCAATCTGCACCGGTTAGGATATCGACGCTTTCCCCGGTTTTGGAATTCTTGCGCTTTTTCGCTAAGGTTCCCATGTTCCACGCTCGACTCCGGTTGTTGCCCATGTCAGTTTGCATTGTTTCTCATTCCTCTTTGGTTTGTGGGATACCGCTAAGTAACAAAATACACCAGGTTTACTAATTTATTTACGGTGGAATGACTGAGCTAAACTCAGGGTAAATTCCAGTTCGATGTTCCGGTGGATGTGTGGATTTTGTGCGGTGTATAGTACATATTATGTAAATCCGATATTAAAAAACTACAATAATTCCAATGACAACAGAACTTTCCACCAAATGGCGACCCGAACAAGTTTTTGAAAAGCTAAGTATCGGATCGTCTACGTATTACAACAGATTGAAGCACCTGGGAATTGAGGCAAGCAAGGATGCGGATGGCCCGTATCTCAACGCCGAGCAAATGAAACTGATGGAGGATTTGAGCGAGCACATCCGACAAACCGGGAAGATGCAGGGATTCGGCGGTGGCGGTCAGCTAGCGCTATCGGAAAGCTCGGGTTTGGCATCGGCGTTAGAGATTCCAGAGGTGGAGGCAGAAACTTTCGATCAGATGGATGATGAAATGCTCAGCCAATTCATCGAGGAAGCAGGTGAACTAAAAACGCAGCAGATAGCGATGCCGCATTTAATTAAGTTGCACCTGGCTAACAACATGACCGAGGAGGATTTATCGGACGAGCAAAGAGCAAAACTCCAAGCCATAAGGGATGCAGCCACCCCAAAGCCGAATGCCGCAGCAGCAAGAGCTCAGCAACTGTTGCAGCGGCACCGCAACAAGAATCAACAGAAAAATCAAGAAACGAAGTAACCAAAGTCTGTGAAATCCTCCGCAGCGGTCATTGCTGCATCGTCACCGGGGAACTCGGCACCGGCTTGGAAGATGTAGCAGCAGGCGTTGCTCTGGAATTGGCGGGGGAGTTCTCCATTGCTACGACTATCTACAAGGGAAGCGGCAAGAAATTCTTTCAGCAATTGGCAGAACAACTCGATATTTCTACCGAAGTGGAGGATGACAAAGGCAAAGTTAAACAATTGACCCTAGACCAACTTAAGGAAGAAATCGCGCTCAATCTTCCCACTGATGCTTTATTGTTGCTGCCCGAAGCCAAGCGCCTCACCACGGGGATTCGATTCTGGCTCGAAGATTTAATCGAAGCCGGTTGCCGCGTTTGTTGTTTTGCGGTAGCGAATCCCCAGCGCGATATCTTCATCAAAATGATCGAAGTTGAATTAGAGTTGCCGAGCGATCGCGCTATTAGATCGGCAATGCAGGATGAAGCAGCCAAGTTGGGTTTGAATCTCACAGCAGCTCGACTTTCCCAACTGCAACCCTTAGCCGGGAGAAATCCGATGTTGGCGCGTAAAGTAGTGAGGCAGGAGAAGCTGGGCATCAACCCAACAGTGGAACACCGCCAGTATTTAGTGATGATGCCCATCTTGCTGACCGGCTTGTTTGCGTTTGCCGTGATTCGGTACGTGGGGATGGGAACGGGCAACAAGAACTGGCAAATCTTTGGCGGCGTTTCACTGACTCTGGCGATGGCAGCTAAACAATTAGGGCGGGTTGAAGGAGCTAAGAAGAGGTTAGGACAATGATTAAAGGTATTCCTGCCACCGAATCACATAAACTACACCCCGAACAGTGGGTTAATATTTATCAGCTCACTCTGACAGGCGGTGCTGAGTTTTATGACTGCTGCCAAGTAGCAGATTTAGATTTAGACGACCCCTCAGAATACGGTTTAGAGCTAATAGACGAAACTGGAAAAGTTATGCCTGCGGGAGAAGCTTGGAAATGATGGCATTAACTCACAGCATCATCGCAGCAGCGGGAACGAGCTTGATTTTGACCACTGCCAATCCCCTGCATTTAGCCTTAGCGATCGGTGGCAGCCAGCTTCCCGATTTGGATACCTCTACGAGTACCATCGGTCAAATCCTATTTCCGATTAGCAATTGGATTGAGGATCGCTTTCCCCACCGTTCGATTACCCATTGCTTTTGGGCAACTTGCGCTTTGGCTCTAGTCTCTGTACCTGTCTACTTTTACGCTGATTGGAAAACTTGGCTGTGTCTGCCCCTGGGACACTTGCTAAGTTGCTTCTCCGATATATTCACCAAACAGGGAGTGCAGTTTTTCTGGCCCTATCCCACTTGGTGTATATCGGTTTCCAATCCCAATCGACGCTTGCAAACTGGAGGCACTGGTGAATATTGGGTGTTAATTATTGCCATAATTACTTTGATTGGAGCAATTAAATTAAGTGGCACGGGTGGCCCCACAGCATTGGTGGGGAATTCCCTCGGATTGCGCTCGAATGCAACGGAGATTTATCAAACCAATGCGGCTTCTTATCACGTTTACGCTCAAGTAAGCGGCACCTTTGCCAGTGATTCTAGTTCAGCGGACGGTAAGTATTTTATAGTAGCGGGAGAGGGTAACGAGTTTATTATTCACAATAAAGTGGGTCTTTGGAAAACAGGTACCAATCTAATCAGCAGCCGATTAACTGCGGAAGTAGGGCAACCCGCATCCGCATCAGTTCAATTGTTGCAGTTTGATGAAGAAGAGTTTGCCATAGCACCCATTCCCGATACTCTCATTTTTCTTACGGGTACGTTAACAGTGGACGAACCAGATTCAATTAAAATTACTGCTAATCCGAAACAATTAGAGATAGCGAAATTAATGGGTGATAAAATAAGTTTTAATTATTGTCCTCTAGAAACAGCCATCAAATTACTGAGCGGACAATACATCACAGGTTCATTAGAAGCCAAGATATTTAGCCCCAAACCTGATTTGTAATATGAAAGAATATATAGCAACTTTATTGGGAGCAGGAGTTGTCGGATTCTTGCCTTTCCTCAACATCAACCCGCAGCCTACTACACTAACCACCTCACCCGCATCCGCACCCATACCCCGTTTACAAAAGCAGCCCGTTATTCAGCTACAGCAATCAACCAAACCCACTAAAAGACATCGCATTCAAGTGCAGGTAATCTCCCTCAACGATTTAAAGATTGCTGAAGGAGCAGAGGTAGTAGCCGGACAAATCATCAGCGACCGCACCGAAGAACGCGAAAGTTTGGAAGCGCAGCGCAATCAAATCGATATCAGCATCAAGCAGTTATCCACTTCTATGAGCCAAGTAGCCGAACTACCTCCCCCTAATTTTGCAGTGCAGGAAGCAGCGATTGCCCGGATCAAAAGCGAAATTGAATTGATGGACGGCAAACCCTCGCTACCCGCAACACCCGCACCCTTTTTCAGGTTTAAGGACGAAAACTTGAGGAACCTCCTGGAACCAGATAAGATGAATAAAGTGGCGGAGGGTATCAGAACAGAAGCCTCGGAGCGAGCTAAGATAAGCGAAACAAAAGCCAAATTAGCGCTCGAATTAAATCAAGCAATTGCTGCCTTAGATAAAGCGCAAAGCGACCACCAGCACCAGCAGTATCAGCATTCACTCAACCTGATTCGCCAACAATCGGAAATGCAGAGGCAGCAGTACCAAGTAGCTAGTTTGGTAGCTCAGAAACAGGAAATAGAAGCGAAACTGCGAGAAATAACTCAGATTAAGTCTCCCGTAGCGGGCAAGGTACGCCGTATCAAAAACTTGGGTCAAAAGGACAGGCAGATTAATTTGGAGGTGGTAATTAATGTTAAGTAAAAGCCATCAAAATTGTATCATTATTCCGCAAGAAAGAGGCTTCTTAATTCAATTTTTTTCTGGTGCTAAGGTATTGATTAAAGATGCCAAATCCTTTGCAGATTGCCAGAAGTGGATTGACCGACAATTGACACATTTGGCAATAGAAAAAGGGTTTGGGAATCAATAAATGCAGAAGTTCCTCAACGCCCTACCCCTGTTAGCCATCGCAGCTTTGATTTGGTTCCACTTCCAGCAACCCAACAGTGATCAACCTAAACTAGCCAAGCCTCCCAGTCAAACAGAATCGCGTCGGTGTCAGGTCGTTGAAGGTTCGATTTACGATGGCGATACTTTTCGGGTTAAGTGTGACAATCGCGAACAAAAGATTCGACTGTGCGGCATCGATGCGCCAGAAGCCAAGCAGCCCCTGGGTATTGAGTCTCGGAATTACCTGCGTTCCCTAGTGGCTCAAGCAAAAGGTCAGGTCATAGTTATTGAGATGGATCGGGACAAGTACGGCCGCAGTGTCGCCGAAGTATTGCTAGAGTCACCATCAGGCGAACAATCAGTGCAAGAGGAAATGCTCAAAGCGGGTATGGCTTACCACTACAAACAGTACAGCAGCAATTGCCACAACCGTGATGTATTCGATATTGCAGAGGAGATGGGGCGAGCGCAGCAGCGGGGAGTGTGGAAGCTTCAAGGTGGGGGTCAGCGTCCTTGGGATTACCGCAAACAGAATCAGAGCTGATGCACACCAAGAAGCGGTATACACCAAAGTTGTGTGGAGCGATCGAACATGACAGGAAGCGCGGCGGCTTTCCAACCCACATTCCGCAGGTCTTAACATTAATTGAGGATTTTTTGGTAAGCAATGGCTATAATTCTTTGTCTACAAGTATTGCACTAATATGTAGAAATATGAGTTTTTATTAAGGAGTGTTTGTTTTTTTCAATAGTCCTTAATTATCGAGAATATATTGGCGATTAAATACCTAGGATGACGTTTTATCGTCAACATATTTTTGACAATGTTAAGAAGTGCGGAATGTCGGTTACAAAAGGCTTTTCAGGATTTCGGGTGAAAACGGTAGTGTTAGCCTCTGGCTGACGCAGGCTTTGGGCCTTTCCCACAAGAAGTTTTATTTTTATTATCCGCTAAAACTCACCAGAGCCAGGGCTTTAGCAATCCTTACTTGCAGTTTACCGCCAGCGTGCCATCTGCTGCACCGATTTTTGGGAAACTTAGGAACTTGACGGGGTTGTCACCCCGCGAACCCATACCGTGTTTACTTGTCCAACTGATTCACCAAGCTTTCAGTATAAATACTGATTGCTGTGTCATCTATCTCTAGTATGATATGTTTATTCGATCGCACTTAATCAAGAAGCCAAAGGGCATCAATATTGTCGTCAGCAAATAATAGTAGACGAATAAATTGGCTGTTCTCAATTCCTGGTGGAAACGGTAGTGTGAGTCTCTGGTTCACACAAGCTTTCGGGTCTTTCCTACGCGAAGTTTGATTTTTACTATGGCCTAAAACTCAGGAGAGCCTTACAAAACTCACCCTCAAGCGGGCTTATAGCAATGCCGAAATATTGAATTCATACCTGTATTCAGCAATACCATTAATTGATTGGAAACAGTGTTGATGGAAAACCCTTTTTAGCTCTTTAGTTAAAATATCACATCAAGGCTATAGAACAATTGAAATAGTTTCTTTTACGTCGAACTCAAGTTTATTTAGGTTGTATAGTTTACCTCGTGTGAAACAATTCTTATTGATTTTTTTGTATCTTAAGTAGAAGTCATAGTCAAGTAAACCCTGAACAGCAAATTAGGTAATTTTGTGAGTTATTCTTCAATAGTTGAACTATTAAAATTTCGAGCTTTACAACAGCAAAAGCAAACCTGCTTTACTTGGCTAGAAGAGAGTGAAAAAGTTGAATTATGCTGGACTTATCAAGATTTAGAGCAACGAGCAAAAACAATAGCATCCTCTTTGCAGTCTTTAAATGCTAAAGGGAGTAGAGCATTATTACTTTATCCTCCTGGCTTAGAATTCATTGCAGCTTTCTTTGGATGTTTGTATGCAGGAGTGATCGCAGTTCCGGCTTACCCACCTCGACCTAATCAATCAATCCTCAGACTGCAATCTATTGCTAAGGATTCTCAAGCCAGCTTTGTACTCAGCACCAGTTCCTTGAAAACTAATATTAAAGAACAATTAACTAAAGGCTTGGAGTTGCCTATAGAAGCATTTGTAGCTACTGATGAACTAGATATTTCATTAGCATCAGAATGGCAAGAACTAGTATTAAATAACGAAGATTTGGCTTTTTTACAGTACACTTCAGGATCGACAGGAAAACCAAAAGGGGTAATCGTAAATCATGGAAATATTTTACATAATACAGAGCAAATTTCTCAAAGTTTTGAGCTTAATGCTTCTACTTCTGGCGTCTTTTGGCTTCCTTTTTATCATGATATGGGCTTAATTGGTGGTATTCTACTACCCCTTTATAGTGGATTTCATTCTGTTTTAATGTCACCAATCAGCTTCCTTCAGAGTCCTTTACGGTGGTTACAAGCAATTTCCCGTTACAAAGTTGCTCTTAGTGGTGGCCCTAATTTTGCTTACGACTTCTGTGCTAATAAAATTACTCCAGAACAACGAGCAGATCTCGATTTAAGTAGTTGGAATATAGCCTTTACCGGAGCCGAACCAATCCGAGCTGAGACTTTAGAAAAGTTTGCTACTGCTTTTGCGGATTGTGGCTTTCGCCGGGAATCATTTTACCCATGCTATGGTATGGCTGAAGGCACACTATTTATTACAGGAGGAATAAAAGCTAATGCTCCTGTTATCAAAACTGTTGATGCTGAAGCGTTAACAAAGAATCATATTGTCTCTATAACCACCCCACAAAAAAACTTCCGTCAACTAATAGGTTGCGGTCATGCTTGGTTAAACCAAAAATTAGTAATTGTCGATCCTGAAAAATTAATATCTTGTCCTGATGGTCAAGTAGGAGAAATTTGGGTATCTGGTCAGAGCATAGCCCAAGGTTATTGGAACGCACCAGAGGAGACAAAGAAAACATTTCAAGCCTTTTTGGCAGATACTGGAGAAGGGCCATTTTTACGCACAGGTGACTTAGGTTTTGTGCAAGATGGGGAACTGTTTGTTACAGGTCGCTTAAAAGATTTAATCATTATTCGTGGGCGCAACTACTATCCCCAAGATATTGAATTAACAGTTGAGCAAAGTTCTCCATCTGTACTTCGTCTTAATTGTAGTGCAACATTTTCTATAGAAATTGATGGGGAAGAGAGGTTGGTATTAGTAGCTGAAGTAGAGCGACGCTATTGGCAGCGACGTTCGTCTAAAAGAGAGACTAATGAAGGCATGGGGCAAGAAAAGCAACAATCCGATCGTCGCCGGGGAGAGGCGATTTGGGGTGGCACTTCAGAAGTCTCTCTACCTTCAGATACAGAAGCAACGATCAAAAGTATTCGACAAAAGGTTGCTGAAGAGTATCAATTGCAGGCTTATGCGATCGTCTTGATAAAACCAGGTAGCATTCCCAAAACGTCTAGCGGAAAGATTCAGCGTTCTGCGTGTCGGGAAGCCTTCCTTGGTGGAACGCTAGCGGTGATGGCTTCCAGCATTTTGGACCCAATGCCCCAATCATCGATAACTCAGACTACAGAGCCAGATGCAGCAGCTAGGTCATACTCCTCACCTCGATTGTTAGTAGAACGGGATTTATGTAACGAAATAGGTCGAATTTTAGGAATTTCCTCAGATCAGCTTACTGCCCAAGATGTACTTAACTCTTTAGGGTTAGACTCACTCAAAGTTGTAGAAATAAAAAACTACCTGGAGACTAAGTATGGTCTGAGTTTACCTATAGAGATATTTCTACAACCAATTGCTATCAGTAAAATAGCTAGTTGGATTTTATCAGAAACACAATTGCCAGCTACTATTGCATCCTCAACTCCAAAAGTGGCAATAGAAACATTAATCAAAGGCGTTGAGGACATAAAACCGCTCGATGACCCTGCTAGAGGTAAAAAGCCTGTTGTAAAAGCGGGAATAGAATTTAGCCTGTTTTACTTTTCTAGTAATGAAGCGGAGTCTACAGACAATAAATATAGTCTCTTAATTGAAGGGGCTAAATTCGCAGATCGGCATAATTTTACAGCCGTATGGGTACCAGAAAGGCATTTTCACGCTTTTGGTGCAATTTATCCCAATCCTTCAGTGCTAGCGGCGGCTTTAGCAATGGTAACTAAACGGGTTCGCCTTCGTGCTGGCAGTGTTGTTTTACCTATGCACAATCCTGTGCGCGTGGCAGAAGAATGGTCAGTAATTGATAATTTATCCGATGGCAGAGTAGATATTGGGTTTGCTGCGGGTTGGAATCCGAACGATTTTGTTCTAGCTCCAGAAAATTATGCCAACCGCACCGAAATTTTATTTAGAAGTATGCAGACAGTGAAAAAACTGTGGCGGGGAGAATCAGTTTCTTTACCCAACGGTGTAGGAGAGCAAGCAAATATTAGAATTTATCCTTTACCAAGACAGAGCGAACTACCAGTTTGGACAACTTGCACAGGCGGTAAAGAACGATTTATGGAGGCTGGGGCTGCTGGCACTAATATATTGACGGCTTTGCTTTTCCAGTCTATCGAAGAATTGGCCGAAAAAGTCTCTATTTATAGAGAAGCACGCTCCAAAAATGGTCACGATCCTGATAGTGGTCATGTCACCTTGATGCTCCATACCTTTATTGGAGAAGATATAGAAACAATTCGTGCTAAAGTAAAAGAGCCGTTTATTCAATATTTGAAAACTTCTGTTAATCTCTGGCGACAAAATGCAGAAAGTTTGCAGGATTTGAACGAGAAAGAGCAAGAAGAGTTATTGAATTATGCCTTTGAGAGATATTTTCAAGCCAGTGCTTTATTTGGTACGCCGACAAGCTGTCTAGCAAAAATTGAGCGTCTCAAAGAAATTGGCATTAACGAGATTGCCTGTTTGATTGATTTTGGTGTTGATACAGATTCGGTAATGGCGTCGCTTTATTCCTTGAAGAAGCTCAAAAATTTAGCCAATGAAAAGAGCCCAGTCCAGAAAAAAGTCCAACCGTCTTTTACCGTTTCTCATCATTATGATGTGATTTCACAAAACACTACTCTTGACTTGAATCTTGAAGCAGTCCTTGATGAAGCAATTCATCCTGGCACAACGAATACCGCAATCACCGAATACCCAACCCATATTTTTTTAACAGGTGCAACTGGGTTTCTTGGAGCTTTTTTACTTTATGAACTCCTACAACAAACCTCTGCATCCATTCATTGTTTAGTGCGAGCTAACAGTCCAGAAATGGGTAAAGAAAGAATCCAAGCTAATTTAGAAAAATATAGCCTGTGGAATTTAGACTTTAAAGACCGTATCGTTGCGGTTATTGGAGATATATCTAAGCCTTTACTAGGCTTAAATTCCGAACAATTTGAAAACTTAGCCCAACAGATTGATTGGATTTATCACAATGCAGCCTTACTAAACTTCATTTATCCTTATTCGGCCCTCAAGTCTGCCAATGTGTTAGGAACTCAAGAAGTGTTAAGATTAGCTTGCCAGGCTAAAGTTAAACCAGTTCATTATATCTCCACTACAGCAGTATTTGATTCGGTCGATTATACGGGGAAGGTAGTAACTGAAAACGAAGAGCTTGTCAATCCTAATGGAATATTAGTAGGTTATGCCCAGAGTAAATGGGTAGCAGAAAAATTAGTAACGATTGCACGCGAGCGCGGTCTACCTGTAACTATTTATCGTCCTGCGTGGATATTGGGTCATACTCAAACGGGCATTTGTAATACATCTGATTTTATTTGCCGGTTTATTAAAGGTTGTATTCAGATGGGCAGTATGCCCGATCTAGATTATGTCTGGAACATTTCGCCTGTAGATTATGTTAGTCGCGCTACCGTTTACCTCTCAAAACAAGCAGTTATTGGCAAAGCGTTTCATTTAATTAGTCCTCACCGTTTATATTGGAATGAATTAGTTGATTGCATTGGCTCCTTCGGTTATCCAGTTAAGCATATTCCTTACCAAGAATGGCAGTCAAAGTTAAGGAGTGCTTTACCTTCAGAAGACAATCCTTTATATCCACTTGTACCGCTATTCCTTGAAAATAGGTTTAAGTATGAACTAACAATACCTCAGCTATATCAGCAAGGAAGAATGCCAGAACTGGACTTCCAAGAAACCTTTAAATCATTAGCAGAGACTGGGTTAGTTTGTCCGCCAGTAGATAAAATTTTGCTCAAAACTTACTTTACTTATTTTACTGATAGCGGCTTTTTACCTCAAACTTTAGTTAATAACAAGGGACAAATGGGGATGCTCCCGCAATGACTTCACTTACTGTAGCGACTTCAGTGCTGCCCCGACTGCTCAGTAGCGGCATTACCCTCGCTAATGCCTTCGAGCGCTCTGGTTCGAGAAGTAGGAAAGTAGTGCTGAAATCATTATCCTGCAACACTTCACTAACTTCATTTGCCAGGCGTTGCTGATTTACGGTATGAAAAGCTAAATATGCAAGTCATAGGAATCAGTATCCACAAATCTTCGGGAGCTTCAACTGATTTGTTTCGTACCTGGATTAAGCAACACCAGTTGATTTTGGGCAAAGCGAAGCTTACTATCAAGTCGCAAAAACAGAGTTTATGGAGTCAGAACCAAACTCTGCTTTTGTCTTGAAAAGTAAAAATTCATAAATCTTAACTGACCTGCTGTCGCTTTCTCCTTCTTCCCAAGATTCGTTCCAAAACAAAAATCTTCCGGATTATTTGCGCTCTCCATATTAAACTTCGTGGAAAAAACCGATTTTTCCGGCTTATAAAGTTTAAGCCTCCGGTTTGGATTGAGCGTTAATCGCTGTTTTGTAAGCTGCTTGTTCCTGAGCCGTTAAACGTTCCCAAATTAAGCTGTTGCTGATTCCCACAGTATTGCGGGCCGCTTTAATTACTTCGTTGACGATCGCCACAGCATCTTCAACATCTTCTGAGTCTAAAGAAAGCGCTGTTCATCATCCCCATCATGTGCAATCTCCGCTTCCACGTCCACCTCAACCGATGGTGCTGCTTCACTTTTATACTCTGCGGTTGTGGGTGCTGGCTCCGGCGAGCGAGTGCAAGGGTGATGTGTGTGTGGCGCTAATCGAGCGTGCTTAGGGCGATCGGCAACAGCGGAGAGTGTGAAAGCTTCTCAACGGCGGTCAGTGTCAAGCAGGATTACCGCAAGCAAAAGAACTGATGCACACCCAACAGCGGTATACACCAAGGTTGTGGAGCGATCGAACAGGGTAGGAAGCGTGGCAGCTTTCCAAGGGTGATAAACGGCTGGGAAATTATCCTTAGCCAAAGCGTTAATTGGGGTTGCAAAATTGTTGTTTTGCCCAGTCCAAGAGTTCGTCATAGTTGGAATAAGCGCACAGTATCCGTGACGGGTCGCCTTTTTTCTTTATGGCAATAACTTTGTTTCTACCTTCATAACCTGGTTGTCCGGTTATTTCTTCTAACTCTAACTCGAAGAATGCTAGCGCTTGAATAAATTGAAAAAATTTATTATCTTCCATTAGTTAATAGCTCTTTAATTTAATGTGTTTACCATTCCACTGGATACATTTTAACTTATCCCTCGTATCCTTACACACATTAGAAAAACAAAATATGTTGAGCTAGAAAAACAGGAAAATCGCTGGCTTTGATGCTCCTTGAAGGAATGCTAAAAGCCACGAGCCGGAGCCTAAAACTAAGCGGGGAGTGTGGCAGTTGCCGGGAGCCAGCGTCAAGCAGGATTATCGCAACCAGAAGTAGGATGAGTCCCGCCGATGCAGGTGCGACGGCAAGCAGTTGCGACAAATCCACCCGCTCAAAGAAGTTGATGGGGGCAATCTGGCTACTATTACCAGACGCTGCTGTGTCAGACGTGTTTTCATTTTTGGCTCGAATTCTAATGCGTGCGAAGTTAACAGCGATTCCCAACTGGGCTGTTAAGTTTTGTGCCGTTGATAGCCTCCCATCACAGCATCGTAGGGGCCAGGCTCAGAACCGCCGCGAGCGGCAAGAATTTTTTGCAGAGTAGGGGTGAGAACCAACTCAGCAGGAGAAATAGCCAACCACTTACACAAAGCTAAAAAATCCTCAAAGTGGATTTCTGTCACCCAAGCTGAATTCTTAATGTAAGCGTTTTCAGCCTGACAAATAGCGACGATACGGATACCTATTTCTTTTGCTGTCTCCCTGTACCCGCGTTTGCCGCGCTTGGCTAAAACTAACTGGGACAATCTTTCTGCATCAAAATCGCTTGGGAGAAGGTATTCATAGCAGGGTGTTTGCTGCCTTGATCCGCCGAGTACAGCGTCATAAGGGCGGGGTTCCGATTGGTGCATATTTTGGTTCAATCCCAGTAAAGCCGCTTTTTAGGGGGCGTAATTCTTAATTCCCTTTTGGGGTTTACCCTTCAATCATCTCCAAAATTGCCTCAATGTCTGCGAGTGTTGCCGCTGATTTCTTACGCTTGGCTTTGAGCCTGTTTAACAAGTCAGCAGCCTCTGGTAGCTCAATTTCAGGGCGTCGGGTATGGTACAGCTCAATCCTCATGTCACTCACTATATTCTGAAGTCGCTTACATTCACCCTTTAATCGCTTTACTTCATCAATTGAACCACTGGTGTCACGCGATTGAGACTGTTTCTTATCTACTTCGGAACCGCTACGATTATCTGCTGTGTCACGCGGTTCGAGTTTTTTGTCCAGTTGTCGGGCATAATCTAGAGTAGCGTCAGCCAGGGCGATCGGAACTCGAATGGTGCGAGTTGGGCCGCTCTGCCAAGCAGCTTTAAAGCGGGAATCTTTGATTGAATCTTCGTGTCCTTTAGGGTTTGGCATAACAAATGAATCCCTTGTGTCAAGCGTTTCACTTAGTCTAGCAAGAACGCCTAGTAGTTTCAAGCGCGTGACACACGAGTTTTTGGTGTCCTCAGCCGGACGGGCAGGCGGCTATTTTTCCGATGGTCGATTTTTTAATTGTGGCTACGAAAAAGACAATGGCGGCCAGTCGTAAAAATCCCGCTGGGAGCTTTAAACGGAGATAGGGTAATTTCCCACTCACTCCAAAACCTTGTTCTAGGCGGGGATACTTTTTTCCCCAGCCTAAAGCTTGTAACCGTTACAGCTTCATCAAAATAGAGAATATTTTTGATTTTTACCTGACTCTCTAGCTTTTAGAAGTGGAGTGCTATTTCCAGGCAACGGTGCATCAAACGTCTTGGCAACCAAAGCAACCCCAACAATGTAGCTTTCGAGACAGAAGCCAGACAGTTTGCCCCTGTCTCAAAACTCCGAAGTGTGACAAATTTTGCACACTTTTGCGATCGGCTGAGGATGCAGGGTGAGGTTTGGTATCTCAAACTTTCGTTATCCCGCACGACATGGCACAGATTCCACAGTTTTTGGACAATATCAGTTGTTGGGGTCATAAAGCAAGATTTTGGCTCGACAAAAATTAAGCATTCAATCCAATCAACTCATAAACCTTGAATGGGTTTCCTTCAGGTTTCAGTTGGGTCGAGTCTCTTTCTCTCACCTGAACATACTCCACACAACTTTCATACGTCTTTTGACCAATCAAAATGTCGCAGCCATATGGGTGCGCTTGTTGACTCAGGTGATTAGCCACATTCACCCCATGCCCCACCACAGTGAACTCCATTCGTTGAGGGGAACCAACATTACCGCAGAAAACACGATCTGTATTGATGCCAATTCCTATCCTCAGCGGATGTTGCTCTTCTGGGAACCAGGAACTGTTGATTTCTGGTAGTCGCTCTCGCATTGCCAATGCCGCTTTAATTGCCATCAGCGCATGGTCTTCTAAGGGCAGTGGTGAATTAAAAACTGCCATAATCGTCGAATCAATGTATTTGTCTAATGTGCCTCGATGATTGAAAATGGTTTCCACCATCACTCCAAAATAGTGGTTGAACAGCTCGACGCGAGTTTCTACTTCCATTTGCTGAGTTAAGCGCTCAGCTCCGTAAAGATTTGCAAACAAAATAGAAACTTCTTTCTCTCCATCGTTTGAGGAGGGATCGCTTGAATCTACTAGCTGTTCCTTACGTGGCTTTAAAGATCCAACATTGGGACGAAAGTTTTTCAGTTTTTCCAGTAATTCATCAAACTCATCAGATTCATTCGGCATATCGCCCAAGGGTACGTTTTATAGATGGAACACTAACTGATATTCTGCCAAAGCCAATCGCGGATGTCCGTTAAGAGCCACTCTAACTGACTGTTAAATTGCCGTTATAAATACTTATTCCCCCAACCCAACCACTAGAAGCGCTACAGATTCATCAGGATATAAGTATATCCTGAGCCAGAGCCTGAAACCGCTAAGGTCATTAAATAGTCTCAAGCGCGTGACACATGGTTTTTGATGTCCTCTGCCGGACGGGCAGGCGGCTATTTTTTCGACGGTCTTCTAAATTTTTTCACTTCGGCAAACATTTAACAGCCCGTCGAAAAAATCCCGCTAAAGCTTTAGGCGAGGATACCCGTAGAAGAGGAATTGCCAGCCGCGCCGTTACCCCCTGAGAACTGTCACAACCCAACTCACCCTAGTCAAGGAGTTCCCGGATAGGCTGATTGACTGCCATCAACATACCGTAGCGAAAAGAAAAACGCGACGCATCGCGATGAAAGGTAGAGTTGTTAGTGGTTAACGGTTAACATCATTTAAAGGGCTTCCCCCATCAAAGTAAATGCTGCCCAGTATTTAGGCTCCGGATATTGTTTCATTGTGGTTAGCATAGCTTGTCTTAAGCCTTGTGCTTTATTAGGGTTATGTTGAATTTGTTGATAAAATTCTGACATTAAGAAACTCGTAGACTCATCATCAACAGACCACAGGGATACCACAACACTAGAAGCGCCTGCAGTCATCAGCGATCGAGATAATCCAATGACCCCATCACCTGTTAATTTACCCCGTCCCGTATTGCAAGCACTTAACACCACTAAGTCAGCTTTGAGTTTTAAGTCTAAGATTTCACCCGAACTGAGTAAACCATCATCGTCCCCTGCTGGTGTCAATGCGATCGCGCCTGGTAAACCTTGTTTGTATACTTCATTCAGCAATCCATGCGTAGCGAGATGGATAATATTTGATTGCTGCATTTGTTGGATAACGAAAGCTTTAGTAGCTCGATCACCAATTATCGGTTTAGTATTGAGTATTTGAGCAATGTTAGCGGCTTCTTTTTCAGAACCCGGTAATGGGGGTAATTGATGGCGATTGCCAGGGAGTCCGTATTGAGGCATGATCGGATTTCCCACTACTGTGATATTGGATAAAGGGGATTGTTTAATTTTTTGACGCTGTAAATGCGTTAATTGTAAAAGTTGAATCGATGGATCTGTAAGTATTGTATGCTTTTCAATTAAATATTTACCTTGCTCGTCTTGTAAGGCGACAAAGGGAATTAAGAATAAAGATTTATGGGGAATAAAGATAACTTTGTCATCAGGATTTGCGGGTAATAAATCGGCAATTGGTTTAATCAGCACTTGATACATTTGTTGCAAGCATTGATTTTGACCGCAGCGCTCTGAGGGGTTCGTCTCTGTTGCACCCACCGCAGCACGAGTATCGCTCACCAAATTTGTTATTAATGCAGAATCATCAGATAAACCGCGATTTATAGCAGTTGCTACTCTAGTATTTTCTGCCAATTTAGGAAGATTAGAAGATTTTAAATTAACAGAACGAAAAGTAATTTTACCATTAGGCTTAATTACCCAAATGTATAATAAAAAATTTGCAATAGTAGAATATTCAATAATAGTAGCGTTTTGTTTTTTAGCGGTTTGTTGAATTTGGTGAATATTAGGCGGGTTGATAGCTGATGGGGGTAAAGATAAACGTGAAGCTAATAACTCAACAAAAGCTCTGGCTCTTCCTCGTTCAGCAATTTCTAACGCTTCCTGAGTTTTATTTTGGGTAATTAATGCTCGCTGTAAGGTGAGATATGCTTGAGTTTGCGTGTCAAATATGGACACTTTGTTGGCATCAGCTAAACTAGACCGGAGAGATTCTGCAATTTTGATGCTATCTAGTAAGCTTGTCTCGGCTGAGGTAAAATTACCTTGTCGGTAGAGAGCAAATCCTAAATTTGCCAAAGCTCTCCGCTCCTCAGCTTGGTCTTTAAGTTCACGGGCGATCGCCAAGTGCTGCTTTTCGTATTCAATCGCTTTGCGGTATTCGCCCAAGTCAATGTAGAAACTTGCCGCCACTGACGTTAAACTTGACATTTCATAATCCGAACTGTCGGACGATCTTAGATCGCCTTTGTGAAGGTAAGCAAGTCCCAAACCTCCTAGAGCGTTTCCCTCTTCGCGGCGATTTTTAACTTCGCGGGCGATGAGTAATGACTGCTGATAGTAATCAATAGCTTTGTCGTAGTAGCCACGGTTAAGGTAAGCAAATCCCAAATTTCCCAGTGCCTCCCCCTCACCTTGGCGATCTTTGATTTCGCGGGCGATAGCTAATGACTGCTGATTGTAGTCAATGGCTTTGGTGTAGTAGCCGAGAAAAGTGTAAGTAAGTCCCAAATTTCCCAGTGCATTCCCCTCACCTTGGCGATTTTTAATTTCCCGTGCAATCGCCAACGACTGCCGTTCATACTTAATGGCTTTGTCATATTGACCGAGATAACTGTAAGCACCTCCCAAATTTCCCAGTGCATCCGCCTCACTTTTTCGGTCTTTAATTTCCCGATAAATGATTAGTGCCTGTTGCCAAGACTTTAATGCTGCTTGAAATTGACTGGTTTGATATTGCTGTTTCCCTCGCTCTAATAATTGGTCAGCCTCCTTTTTCCGGTCAGCAGTTATCTCAGCCAGTGCAAAGGAAGAAAATATTTTCAATTGAGCATTTAGAATAGTAGGAAAATTGTTTAAACCTAGCGTTATTAAAAGTGACAACAGTGCTGTTAATCTGATTTTTTTAAATTTCCTAGTTTGTGATAATTACTTCTCAAATCTGTGTTGCCTACATATTCTCTGAATACGATATTAAGCTTTGTCCGCAGAGTTGTCAACAAATTTGCGGACAGCTTACTAGCACCCTTGCTAGCAAAATTTAGTGCTATGTAGGATTAGGACAGGTTAATCCACTATCCTGACGTAGCCGCGGTGCTTTCAAGTCCTAAGCTGGGAAATAAGGCTATCCCCGCTTAGCCGTAGTATTTCTAAGTTCTGGGTCAAGAGATGCTTCCTGTCTCATTTGGAGGGACATATAAGCACAAATTATGGTGGCTCCCAAAACAGACATTTACTAGCTATCAAACTCTCCGGGTAAAGTTTCATTACAAGACGCAAAAAAAGTTTTGCACAGCTTGTTAACTCTCTAGTTAGGCAACTCTTCAACAAAAAAGTAAAAAGACTATGGCTGTAAATGATAATTTTGCTAACAGAACTTTGCTTAGTGGTTTAGCGCCGAATGGAGAAGGGTCAAATATTGGAGCTACGGGGGAAGTAGGTGAACCTAGCAAAAGTGGGCTAATTAACTCGGTATGGTGGTCTTGGACAGCACCGAATGACGGCACTTTTACTATTATTTAATATTAAAATTTAACCCTAATCCCAAAACTTAGACAGCGTATCTGTTTCCGACAATTCCTTTAATTCCTTGCCGTTAAGCTCATAATGCTTATGTTCGTCGGGCTTAAGGGAAATCTGCCGGAAATGCCACACCAATGCTTTGTATAACGCGACAATGCGGTTGAGTTTAAGTCCGCCACAGGTGGAAGCAGATGCTGCACCAAAAATCATCGCCAAACTCATCAACAACCTAGCAGGAAACTTCAAGTTTAGGCGTCACCTTTGTCAGGTTGCTGCGGGTGAAGCCTGAGTTGGCAATCTGTACAACTTCTTTAGCGCAACCCCAGGACAAAGTTACTCCAGAACCACCATGTCCATAGTTATGAATAATGTCTGTTCCTGGTTCTTGCTCCAATCGGATGTTGTCTTTTCGCGCAGGGCGCAGTCCAACCCGAACTGGTTCTGTGGAATCAATAGTGGCATCTTTGAGGATTGGCATGAAGTTTACGCACCGATTCCACATATCTTGGATTGGTTCATAATTCTCTAGGTTGATGTCCAATTCCCATTGGTGTGGCTCAACCAAACCACCCACCAGTAGGGTGTTTTCACCGCGAGGCAGAATAAAAATCATATTTTGCCCACCCACAGTATTGTCAAAAGTCATGCAGTGAGCTGTTGTAACGCGAGGCATCGACACGCCATCATTTTTAACACGAATCAGTGCGCCACGCAAAGGATACATATCGTCGTTAGCTAGCTCAGTTGAGCCAAGTCCAGAACAATTAACAATGATATCTACACTAAATTGATTTTTGAGCTTCTCTTGAAGCTCAGGCAAATTGCCAGAGATTTTGGCTTGAACAATCTTACAGCCAAACTCTTTAACCTGGCTGTACAGCCACTGCATATAAATGTCAGTATCTACTTGGGGTGCTAGATAGGTGTAGGCATCGACAACTCCTACATCACGGTTGATGCCATGCGAGTCAATTAATGATCCATCCCGCCTAAATCGCAGCACCTTCATCTGCAATTCATTCATTTTTTGCAATTCCAGTGTCTGCTCTATGGGCTTTTTGTAGTAGAACACGACATCCCGACTATAAACCCCTGTCTCCTTATTATCTGCCAGAATCAAGAATTTATTGTACGAAGTCATGCACCAACTTTTAGAGCGTTCTAGGGAAACTGGGTGACGGTGAGAACCACAGACAGCAGGTGGCCACTCCCACAAAGCTCCAGCAACAACCGAGGTATTGTTTGGTGCAAAGTTTTCAGAAACTACTGTTACTTCAAAGCCATCTTGCAGTAAGCATAGGGCAGTCGTTAATCCACTCACGCCTCCACCAATGACGAGAACCCTAGTTTTCATAATACTTTATACTTTGATTAAGAACTGTAAAAAAAATAGCATAATTTTAAAGCTATATACAAACGTAGTTTTACTGAAATAAAAAGCAATATTTATACTAGAGATTCTACCCAACTGACCTTCCACGAAACCCTCAAAGCCTTTCTCTAAAATACTTGGATTTTTTTTATTCTGCGATCGCCTACGTGTTTATACTAGGGTAAACGCCTCTAATTTCTACATTCCCATATATAGCGTTTTTCTAAACCGATCTCTGGCATCCAGATGATATCGCCTGGTTGTAAAACATATTTACCATCTATTACCGGGACTTAAACAATTTTTAAGCCCAAACTAAGCCCAAACTAGCTTTATAGGCAGTAAATACGTCCATATTTTCTTGCAGCCAGCGCACAAATCTATAAGATATAGCTGTTCTCAAAGCTTCTAAGCCATTACTAAATGTCTCTAATGGTTCGTTAGCCCATCGTCGTCTCAGTCCTCCAGTTAATTGATGCCAAACTATAAAACTGATAGTTGAAACTATCACCCTGGGTTTATGTAATCTTCTGCCGAAGTCCCATCACACGAAAAAGGGGTAACCAGAGAGGGTAATTCTAGAACTTCATCCCTCAAGGTGTCAATTTATATAAAAACTGTCCGGACTATTGAATGAGGAGTTGGAGATATTGAATGTTGAGGCGCGGGGGTTGGAGGAAACAATTGCTGAGAATGTAGCAATTGTTTTTAGAACAAAGTTTTTAGAGATAAGGCATTGCAGGAAATAAGGAGAATGAAATCAGAAACTATATGAAGACAGGCAATTTTTCATTATCTATAGGTGACATTTCTGGAATTATCCAGGCGGTTGGAGTTGTTGTATCTCTCATCTATGTGGCTATACAGGTTCGAGCTAGTAC
>NZ_JAUBRM010000207.1:0-2751 GCF_036701905.1 Microcoleus sp. MON2_D5 | reverse complement strand
CCCTTTCATTTATTATCAAACTTTCCTATTTTACCATAGAAATTCATATTTACATCTCAAATGGAATTGCTATATATTTAGTGTCGCTCCCGCTAGTGCAAGCTGGTTCTGTATCGATTCGATCGTTATCTGGACATAGTTGATTGGGTAATCGAGAATCCGTGAAAGAATAGCCGTTATTTCCACGGGCGTTAAATTTTGGGGTCCCAATGAGATTACGAGTGCATTGACCAGCCCATATCTTATCCAGTAAATACTTTGCTGCTTCATCGTAGTCTATGGTCATCCATGTAGTGCTGCAACTTACTGTGGGTAATCCAACTTCGCTCAAAATTATCCAGCCAAACCGATTGTCCCCGTCGCTGCTAGCGATCGCCACAAATTCATATCATTTTAGGGTTAGGGAATGGGATACAACCATTTGCGAAATAATTGTGTTAAACGCGGCATGATCAAATAGGTGAGCAGGATAACAGTGAGACCTGAGATCATCAGAGATGTGAGCAACGCAGGAAGCCCTGATAGTAGCGGTACCAGCAAACGATTGAGAATAGAAATCGTACAAAAGACTCCCAACCATGTAACTAACGCCATTTTGTAGCGAGGGGGTGGAGCCTTCATCGATTTATGGGGCAGCGTAAACCAGGTTTCCAATCCGGTCAGGGTTTGAATATCTTCTGGCTTTTCAATCAAAGGCTGCAATCGCTCAATCCACTCTCGCCGAACATCAGATTCTAGCCAGGCCTTGAGATTGTCGTAGCAATCGAACTTGAGAATAACCACGTACTCAGGATGGGCGTGATGCTGGGGTCGAATAGTGCTGACACCCAGATGTCCCTTGAATTTTCGTGCATCTGCGGCGATGCCATGAAACCATGCTTCGTAACCTTCCTCGCGCCCCGGTTTCACTACATGAGAGATCACAGTGGTGACTAGAGAGTTGTCTTCACTGCTATTGCTTGCCAACGGTTCTTCCAACATAGAATTTAGAGTATTAACTGAGAGACAAGTTTTATTCAGAACAACCACCCTAGACACACAAAATTGCTCGGCAATTTTCGCCAGCACGTCTTGAAACAGAAGGGAGATTAACGAATGCGATCGCCAAGGTTGGGCATGAGAGGAAATGACTAAGAAGTCAATATCTTTGACTCGTAGTCGCAATCCTTCTGTTAATGGCAGTCCCCTACCATAGAGTAAGCTGGTTACTAAGTCCTCGACCCCTTCAATATTACTTAACATTATTTTAACTTCTTGATCGGTTAAAACAACAGGTAAACGTCTCGTCCTTCTTGCTCGTTCGATATTGTCAATATTAGGGAGTAAGAAGGGGTTGACCTTTATCCGTAGTTTGCGGTATTATCATCTTATAAACGACTAAACGACATTGTACGGCAACTGCGATACTACAAGTTAGCGGGCTCTATTTAAAGTCCTTGCGATCGTCCTTCACAGTAGCCTGTTAGCCCGAAAGCTCCAAAGAGATTGTCTGTTAAGGCAGTAGCGAAGGGTGATCGCCCTAGGAACAATGCCCAAGAGGTTAAGATTGTTGGGATTTTAAGGTTACTTTGAGGGTGCGATTGCTGAGGGTATACTGAGAAAAAATTTATTTGAGGCTAACGTCTATGCCTTTGCCTTTTATCCCGATAGTTATAGCTCTTGCAGTAGGCGGGGTCGCTGGTGGAGCTGTTGTCGCCAACTTGGAAAACATCACATATGCACTCAAAGGTAAAAAGATCGCCGTTCTGGGTGCAAGGGCAGTTGGTAAAACTACTCTCCTAACATATATGGAAAAAGGTATTTTGATTGAGAGGTATAAGCAAACTCTCGATAAGCAAGAAATAGAGAGAACACGCATCAAACTTGGTGATTTAGATATTCTACTTAAAAAAACCGATGACGTTTCAGGTGATAAGGCTGCATATGGCGTATGGAAAAAGCTCTTTGACGAAGCTGACTTGGTTTTGTATGTTGTTAGAACGGATCTGCTACTAAAGCATGATTCAAGCGCAGAGGAACGTGCCGAAGATGATATGAGGCAGGTTCAGGGTTGGATCAACGAATGTAACTCAAAAAAACAATTTTTTATTGTTGGAAATCATTGGAACTCTGATCCTGACTTCAAAAATCTTACCCCCGATCAGATAGGTAATTATGTGGATCGCTTCAGGGCACTTCCAGTTGTGAAAAAAATGACTCAGCTTGCTGGAGGAGCCGCTACAGTAAAAGTTGCACTTGGGAGTTTAGCAACTGAAAAAGATTCAGACACTCTAATTGGACTTATTTTTCGGCAGGTTGAGAAATGACAGATTTATACTTCTGGGCGCAGAGCCTTGACAATCAAGCTCCTGATTTAATTTTCAAGAATGAAGAAGAGTTATCTGATGATGAGTCACGGCAAAAGCTTGTCTCAGAAATTTATGAAATTCCTAAAAGTAATATTGAGGTTTTGCCTGCTGATGCACCCGTTACTATTCGTTATAGCTATCCAAAGTTCGTAATAGAAGCTATTCCCACTGAAAAGGATACAATTAAGCGCCGTGCTCCTATCGTTATTTATGGAGAGTTACCGGATGATTTTTCAGAAGATGGGGTTAAGGATGTGTATAATCGCATCGCGAGTGTTGTCTCAGACAAATTGAATAGAACTTTAGATGACAGCGCATTAGAAGCTACAGGGTAAGAGCATCTCAATTAGGCTTGACACAAGGACTCAGAAGAATCTAATGTAGGGTCAAGAAAACAAGAAAA
>NZ_JAUBRM010000048.1:0-57599 GCF_036701905.1 Microcoleus sp. MON2_D5 | reverse complement strand
GAGGTACTGGAATAATAATGAATCCTCCTGTATTTATTGTTTTAAGCACTGCCTAGCCCTTAACTGAACCGTATTGAGATTAACTTGCGATTTGTTCCAATAGCTTTTCAGCACTCTTCACGCTTTCCATATCGTAAAGTTCCCGGTTGTAAAAAACAATTTGTGCTACCAACTTTTGATGATATTGCTGAGCTCTTGCCAACATAGAACCCTGGTAACGCCTATAATTGACAACTACTTCTCTCGTTCCCAAAAAGGGAATATTGTGCTTGTGGCAGTTAACCCAAAACTCCCAATCTTCGTAACCTTCCTTCATCCCAACTTTGTACCCGCTGACCAAATCCAAAAGAGATTTGTGATAGAGTGAAGACGGGTGAATCATGTTAGATTGCTTGATATTTTCGGGAGAATACAACTCGTAACTGGGTACCATGCCATTTTCAGTGCCAAACAGTTGATAAGAACCAAATGCTACGCAAGGTACATTTGATTTTAAACATATTTCTAAAAGGTCCGTCAAGGCGTTTTTAGCTAGGATATCATCTGCATCTAAAGGCATGATGTATTCACCGTTTGCGGCTGCTATGCCCGCATTTCTCGCACTTGAAAGCCCTTGATTTGTTTGTTCTACAAGCCTAATTTGATATTGGGAATTTGCTACTATTAAATTTTGGGCAACTATGCTGGTAGTATCTAAGCTGCCGTCATTGACAATGATAATTTCCCAATTTTTGTAAGTTTGGTTAATCACGCTAGTTACTGCTTCCACCAAATAATGAGATTGATTGTAGCAGGGAATAATCACAGATACCAAAGGTCGATCTGCCAATTGTGGCGATGCTGTAACTTGTTTGACACTTTCTGATTGTAAATTAGGTGCCGAATTTCTAGCAGCTTGCAAGCTGTAAAAATAAATCTGGGGATGGACGATGGCTAATTGATTCAGATCGGTATTTTGATATTCATTTACTAACCTCGGATATCCCGACAAGTATTCTTTTTGAACAAAAATCAAGATATTCTGAGCGTACCAAGGCTCTACTTTGTCATTGTTCCATATCTTTTTTCTCAAGCAGTCAATAACTGCATAGCCGTTTTTCTGAAAGTAATAAACCCAATATTGTGGCCATTGTTCGTTAACGTGTTCGACGCCTCCTTGAAATGGTATCGCAGCAGAAAACAGAATCACCGGTGCTAGTTGAGTGAGAGAATTAACAAAGTTTTCGGCACAGGTAGCCGGCAAATGTTCGGCAACTTCCAGAGAAATTGCTAAGTCAAATTTTCTGTTTATTTGCAGCGGTTGCTTTAAATCGGCGGATTGGAACTGATTTAAAGGAATTTGTAAAATAGTGCGATCGACATAATCACCATCTATTCCCAAACAATCAGCAATTCCCAACTTGTGGAACGCAGCTAACCAACTTCCCGTACGGCAGCCCACATCTACCACACTTTTAGGTAAAATGGGTTGCAGGAAGTCTAACAGCAGGGGAATAATTTCTATAGCAGAACTGCCAGTTCCTTCTCCGATTAATTGGTGAAAATCTCTTGTATAAGAGGACTCTTGGTCTTGATTAATTTGGCTGGCTGTTTGAGAATTTATTGTCTCTAAACTGCTAATATTGTAACCGTGCAAATGTGCTGGCAACTGCCAGGAAATATTGGGATCGGGTTGATGTTTTACTGGCTCGACATTGCCCCGCCAAGCAGCCCCCATAATTTGCATTGTTTGATATACTACCGTTTGCCATCCCCTTTGCTTCAAGTAATCTAAACCTTTACCAACATCTGGAGCGGTTAAATCGTGAAATAAAATTATTGCATCTTCCTCAGCCAATTTTTCACACGCAATGGCATCATTTAATGGCCCATCACCTCCGTGTTCTCCGTCAATAAAAATTAACGACCATTCGCGGTTGAATTGAGCGGAAAATTCTTCTACTCTTTGGGGGCTATAGCCGGGTATTAGCTCGACTGATGTTTGAACGCCCGACGCATTTAGAGCACCTTGAATTGAGTCGATTACGCTTTGTCTAATGTCCTCTCTTTCTAACAGCGGATCTACGACATCTAACTCAACTCCTGCGAGGGCTAAGTGACAGGCCGACCACCCTAGCCAGCAGCCGATTTCTAATGCTTTTTTACCTTTGAATTGCAGAGCTGTATTGTAAAGGATGTGTGCTTCGTCGCGATTCAAAAACCCGATAAATGGATAGCGCTTATCTGCATACCAATTATGCGGAATTTCCCGGCGCAAGTAAGGCCAGTTACTCGCATTTGGATCGGCAATAATCATATTGGGGAAATAGGAGTCAGGTATAATTATTTGGAACCCTGGGGAAACATAATCGCCTGGTTGTAATAAATTATTTTTGTTAATTTTAGGTGCTGGCTCAGTCATTTTTGGTTCTTGAAATATTGTTATTGCTGCCTGTTTGTTAGGTTGATAACGGACGCTCATTTCCAGTATATCGCCGTCAGTTGCCATCAATTGTACTCGATCCAACTGCTGGCGGCCAGCTAAATGCAAAATGCCGATCGCCTCCTGCGGCAAGTACGGCTCCACAAAACAGCCTCGCTGCTTGTCCCAAACCGGAAAACCGTTGAATATCCAATTGCACCAAGCTGGGAGCATTTCAGTCAGATTGAACAATTCGCCACTGTAAACAGCGAGGTTGAGGGCAAATTGGTCTGTCATGACACAGCCGGATCTTTGCAATCCTTGATTGAGTTTTTCAGCCCAAATTTCCCAGTGTAAAGCATCTTTTCGGAGTGCGAAAACTCCGGCATTTAATATCGGATAACTGTAGAATTTATTAGCAATTTCTTCACCAAAGTTAGCTTCGTACTGTTGATAAACCCAGTGCCAAAATTGAGGAAGTTGCCCGTACTGCTGCAAGCTAGCCCTGTGAACTTCGGGAATAATTGCCAGCCCCCGGCGCGATGCTCCTTCAACCAACAAATTAATTGCTCTCCAGTCTTGAACCCAAGCATCCGCATCAATCCAAAGGTATATATCAAAATTAGGAAAGTATTTTCGCAAACAAGGTCTAACTAATAATCCTTTTAAATGTTGGGGAGCTTCATTTTTGCCCGGAAAGTCAAAGTCCCAATCGGGCTTTTGAATGATATTAACTTTTGTTTTGAGCCACTGCAACTGTTCGGGAGTACAGCCGAGATCGAAAAAGCCGAGCGCCACATTTTCACCCTCGGGTTTTTCCCGCACCGATAAAATAGTGCCTCGCACCAATTCAAAGTAATTTGCATCGGCGGCCGTGATGATGATAATCTGCATAAATAGCTTTTCTTATACAATAAACTGCTGACTATACCGTAGGGTGTGCCTCGGCGCGTCTTACTATAGTGTAGGGTGCGCCTCGGCGCGTCTTACTATAGGCTAGCAATATTCATAAAACTATACTATCGAGGAGGAATTGTGAAAAACCAAAAAGGGAAAGTTTATCTAGTCGGTGCGGGACCCGGAGATTGTAACTTGATGACAGTGCGATCGCACAAACTGCTATCCCAAGCCGAAGTCTTAATCTACGATGCTCTCATCGACATCCCGCAACTCGAATTAATCCCAGCAACTTGTCGGAAAATCGAAGTCGGTAAACGCGGCGGCAAACCTTCCACGCAGCAGCAAGAAATCAACCGCTTGCTGGTAGAACATTGCCAACTCGGAAAGCAAATCGTGCGCCTAAAAAGCGGCGATCCGTTTATTTTTGGTCGTTGCAGTTCCGAAATTCAAGCATTAATCACAGCGGGCTGCAACTTTGAAGTAATACCCGGAATTTCCTCCGCCCTATCCGCACCTTTACTAGCAGGAATTCCCCTCACAGATCCGGTAATGAGTCGCTGTTTTGCAGTGATGAGCGCCCATGAACCGGACGCTTTGGAATGGGAAGCATTAGTGCAGATAGAAACTTTGGTAATATTGATGGGAGGACGCAATTTAAGCGAGATCGTCTGGCAATTGCAAAAGCACGGACGATCGACCGAAACTCCGATCGCCATTATCCGAGATTGCGGCCGCCCCGAACAGCAAATTTGGCTGGGCACTCTCTCCAACATTGTACAGCAAACAGCAGGTCAATCTCTATCGCCTTGCGTGATCGTAATTGGGGAAGTAGTCAGATTGCGCGAATATCTAATTCAGCCAGAAAGCACAAATATGATCGATACACCAGTCACCGCTAACAACAGCAAATTGCCGCTAGCCGGAAAAACCATTTTAGTCACGCGATCGGTTTCTCAGTCTGCTGAATTTAGCGATCGACTCCAGCAACAAGGAGCCCGCGTTATCGAAATGCCCGCCTTAGTAATTGGGCCGCCTTCGAGTTGGGAACCATTAGACAGCGCGATCGCACAATTGTCAAGCTTTCACTGGTTAATTCTCACTTCCCACAACGCTGTAGACTGCTTTTTTCAACGATTACAAGCAAAAGGCAAAGACGCCCGCAGCTTGTTTGGCATTAAAATAGCAGTTGTCGGTAAAAAAACAGCAGAAAGTTTGCGATCGCACTCTCTACAACCAGACTTTATTCCCCCGAACTTTGTCGCCGATTCCCTAGTCGAAAACTTCCCCGATAACTTGCAAAACTGCAAGATTCTCTTTCCCAGAGTAGAAAGCGGCGGCAGAGAAGTTTTAGTTAAAGAATTCACTGCCAAAGGAGCGCAAGTAATAGAAGTGCCAGCTTACCAATCTTGCTGTCCCGAAACAATCGATCCGAGCGCCCTCTCCGCACTCCAAAATCAAGCAGTAAATATCATAACATTTGCCAGTTCCAAAACCGTACATAACTTTTGCAATCTCATACAACAAAGCCCAAAATTGTCCCTGTCTAAGGATTGGTTGGAAAGCGTTTGCATCGCATCCATCGGCCCGGAAACTTCCAAAAGCTGCCAAAATTTATTGGGTAAGTTAGATGTGGAAGCCAAAGAATATACCTTAGATGGATTGACTGAGGCGATCGTGGAATGGGTGGCAGAATATCAAAGATTGATAGGCGATTGAAACCGCTACTCTACAAAAAAAGTCCGGGCAGAGGGGGACTAATAAATATTTGGTATAATTCCTGAAGGCGAGATACCCGACTTCTTCAAGAAGTCGGGTATCTAAATCAACCAAGCTACAATAAGTTGTAAATTGGTGGTAAGATATTTAGAAAAAATATGACTGCAAAAGACCAACTTCTTCAATAACTAGACGAAGTACCAGAACCCGTGCTGCTGAAAGTGCTTGAATTTGTTCGTTCCTTAAAGACTGAGGAACAGCAAAAACTAGAATCCAAAGCAGGCCAAGCAGATCTAGATTTATCACGGGAAATAAATGACGTTTACCGTCGCTTTGCCAACTCCTCATTTTCTCATCAGCACAAGTATGTTTTTAAGTATTCACGCCAGACAGAGCGAGAGGTTTGGCGGCACTCTAGGCGTCAGAGACGAAGGTTTGTTATACTCGGCTTTGGCTCAACCGCAAGCAACTTTTGGCGGTCAATTTTTGCATCCAACAATTAGCGAACAAGCTGCCGCCTATCTCTATCAGATAGCGATGAATCATCCCTTTATTGACGGAAATAAACGAACGGCTTTTGCGGTGACAGATACCTTTTTGCGTTTAAATGCTTGCACTCGGAATTTGACGGACGATCGAGCATAGGATTTAGTCAGACGAGTCGCACGGGGAACCATGACTAAGGAAGAATTAAGCACCGAGTTTGAGTTATGTATTATTTAGTTTTAATAAGTAAGTTTGGCAGGGGGCTACATTGAGATTAAGTAAGGTGCGCCCATAAGCACCCTACAGTGAAAAAGGGAATCGAGGAACAAAAAAGCGAGTAAAATTATCACTAAAGAACAAAGCCGAGATCCTTTGCGTCAAATCAGTAATAAAACTAAACACAAAAAAGCACAAACCAACCCCGATCGCCCTTTCTTCCCGAAATCCCGCTACCCAACTACTAATTAGCAATAGCCATGAATATAAACTTTTCTCGTTATGACACCTTAACCACCCTGCTAGCAGGAACTACGGCAGCCTTAACCATAGTCATCAGCCAACCCGCGATCGCCAAAACGCCCCAAGAAGTCGCCAGCATTGCCGGGCCGCTGACAGTACAAATTAACAGTTCCCTCGGAGACGGTTCTGGCGTAATTATTGCCAAAACAGGTAAAACTTACACAGTTTTAACAGTCAACCACGTTGTAGAGAAAGCAGACGTGAAATACACCGTTCGCACGTCTAAAGGCAAAAACTATCAAGCAACCTCCGTCACCCGTTTGCAAACCGCCGAAACTGACCCGGATTTAGCCGTAGTCAAATTTGAAAGCCCCGAAGAATATCCAGTCGCGACGATCGCAGATTCCGATCAAGCCGTCATCGGCACTCAAATCTTCGTTTACGGCTATCCCGCTACGGGCGGACTTTTCGGCGCTGAACGAGAACCAGAACTCTCTCCCGGACTCGTTACCAGCCGCCCCGGCAACCGCCCGGAAGGTTACACTTTGCGGTATCAGGCAGTAACTTGGAGTGGCATGAGTGGCGGCCCAGTTTTTGACTCCGAAGGTCGAGTCATCGGTTTACACGGACAAGGGGAATTCGGTTTCGCGCAAACGAGTTCCGGCGAAGTCGCCCCGATTAAAACCGGATTTAATGCAGCAGTTCCAATCAATACATTTATCGCCAAGCTAGTGGCGGCGGGAATCAACAAATCCGAGTTGAAAGTAGACAATACTCCCCCAACGACGGGCCCGGTATCCACCGCCAATCCGCAAGACGCCCAAGCCTATTATTTTCGAGGACTTTCGCTGTTAGATCAAGGAGATGCTTTGGACGCGATCGCGGATTTCAACAGAGCACTCGCTTTCAAGCCCAAATACACCCCTGAATTGTATTTTAATATCGGTAATGCCCGCACTTTATACGTCGCCCTACTCGATCCCGCATTGGACAACGGCCGCCATCCAAACCCTATTGAAGCATACACGCTGGCGATCGCAGCCAATCCCGGTTTTGCCGACGCCTACTACAACAGAGCTTTAGCTTACCTTGTAAAACAAGACAAACCCAAAGCAATTGCCGACTTTCAAAAAGCCGCAGAACTTTACAAGCAAGGCGGCAGAACAAGTGCCTATCAAGACGCGCTCAACCGAATCAAACAATTGCAGGAGAATTAGAATTTAAGAATTAAGAATTAAAACGATCGATCGCCCTAAATCCGCAAATTCTCCCTACCCAACTACAAATTACCAACAGCCATGAATATAAACTTTTCTCGTTATGACACCTTAACCACCCTGCTAGCAGGAACTACGGCAGCCTTAACCATAGTCATCAGCCAACCCGCGATCGCCAAAACGCCCCAAGAAGTCGCCAGCATTGCCGGGCCGCTGACAGTACAAATTAACAGTTCCCTCGGAGACGGTTCTGGCGTAATTATTGCCAAAACAGGTAAAACTTACACAGTTTTAACAGTCAACCACGTTGTAGAGAAAGCAGACGTGAAATACACCGTTCGCACGTCTAAAGGCAAAAACTATCAAGCAACCTCCGTCACCCGTTTGCAAACCGCCGAAACTGACCCGGATTTAGCCGTAGTCAAATTTGAAAGCCCCGAAGAATATCCAGTCGCGACGATCGCAGATTCCGATCAAGCCGTCATCGGCACTCAAATCTTCGTTTACGGCTATCCCGCTACGGGCGGACTTTTCGGCGCTGAACGAGAACCAGAACTCTCTCCCGGACTCGTTACCAGCCGCCCCGGCAACCGCCCGGAAGGTTACACTTTGCGGTATCAGGCAGTAACTTGGAGTGGCATGAGTGGCGGCCCAGTTTTTGACTCCGAAGGTCGAGTCATCGGTTTACACGGACAAGGGGAATTCGGTTTCGCGCAAACGAGTTCCGGCGAAGTCGCCCCGATTAAAACCGGATTTAACGCAGCAGTTCCCATCAATACATTTATCGGGAAGCTTGTGGCGGCGGGAATCAACAAATCCGAGTTGAAAGTAGACAATACTCCCCCAACCAGCGGCCCGGTATCCACCGCCAATCCGCAAGATGCCCAAGCTTATTATTTTCGAGGACTTTCGCTGTTAGATCAAGGAGATGCTTGGGAGGCGATCGCGGATTTCAACAGAGCACTCGCTTTCAAGCCCAAATATACCCCTGAATTGTATTTTAATATCGGTAATGCCAGCACTTTCCTCACCGCCGGCTTGCCCGAACTCGAACCCACACGCGGTTCTACTGCTATTCAAGCATACACGCGGGCGATCGAAGCTAATTCCGGTTTTGCCGACGCCTACTACAACCGAGCTTTAGCTTACCTGGAGAACAAAAACCAACCGAAAGCAATTGCCGACTTTCAAAAAGCAGCAGAACTTTACAAACAAGGCGGAAGAACCAGCGCCTATCAAGACGCGCTCAACAGAATCAAACAATTGCAGTAGAATTAGAAGTTAACAATTAAGAATTAAAAATGGGATTATTCATTTTTAATTCTTAATCAACTTTATACAAACAGCAGGTAAATAACAATGACTGCTATCACCTTAAACCTCAATTCCATTATCAAACTAACTTCGGAACAGTTTTATCAACTGTGTGAAGAAAACCCGGAGTTGAAACTTGAACGGAACGCCAACGGAGAATTAATTGTCATGCCACCAACCGGAGGAGAAACGGGAAAAAGCAACTCAACAGCGAATGCTCAAATCTGGACGTGGAACGATCGAACTGAACTCGGAGAAGTGTTTGATTCCTCCACAGGGTTTACTCTGCCCAATAAAGCAGATCGCTCTCCTGATGTCTCGTGGGTAGAAAAAGCCCGCTGGGAAGCTTTGACACCCGAACAAAAAGACAAATTTATCCCCTTGTGTCCTGATTTTGTAATCGAGTTTCTTTCTCCGAGTGACAGATTGACAAAGACTCAGGAAAAAATGCAAGAATATATGGAAAATGGCTGCCGTTTGGGTTGGCTGATTAACCGCAAAAAACGGGAAGTTGAAATTTATCGCCCCGGTCAAGATGTGGAAGTTTTACAATCTCCTCTCACCCTTTCTGGGGAAAATGTTTTGCCGGGATTTGTTCTCAATTTGCAAAAAATTTGGAATTAGCAGAATTCAATTTTGACTTATTATTATATCATCTTCCATAAAATAACCGTTACCATTTCGTAGTGAGGAATGCAAGTCCGAGCGAGTTGGATTAGGACTCTGGGTTCTCACTACGAACCAATTTTGTTCTACTCTTTCGAGTAGACATAATATTAGCTGAAAATTTGATAAAATTGTAATTCCCCATAAAATTAACAGGCTCGAATTAGGGTTCAAACAATTCAAGCTAAAAATGTCACATTAGAAGAATTAAAAACACTTTTTGGCCTGCCACTTGTCACAGACGACCAATTTTTCCGATAATGGCAAGACGAGTTGCCAGAAATTAGCGCTTTTCAAAAACGACAGCTAGATCAGATTAAAGCGGGTTACTTCAACTTGTTGGAGTATCCGCCGATGCGGGAAAAAACTATTAGTTTGTCGAGCGTCTCTCCGCTGTTATTTGCAGGCGAGTTTTATCTGCATCCTTTCTACATTAAGCCAGAAAAATCCGTCGAAATTTGCGAATAAAATGAAGGCCTTATCATCAAAGGCAGCCTCGATACTTTAGTTTTAAAAGAGCAGTTGTGGCTGATGGTAATAGAATCGAAGCGAGTTTCATTTTCGATCGAAGCAGGCTTGGCGCAAATCTTAGCTTATAGGCTGGCAAATCCCAGCCCGGAGAAACCTAATTACGGCATGATTGCTACAGGTTGCAGTTTCATATTTGTTAAATTAGTCAAAGGAGAATTACCTCGATATAGCACATCTGATTTATTTGGAATTAGCAATCGCACGACTGGGGGGGTGACAAAGAGGTTTAGGAGATAGACGCAATCAGGGTTGCAGCCCGTATCCCCTGTTGATAAAAGCGACGTTTATTTCGAGTTAACTTCATTAATTCTTGGATTTCTAAGGAATGCCGATCGAGATAATTTACCCACTGCTCTCCATCCTTACCAACGCCAAATGTGCTCCGCCTTCGGTATTTTTTGCGCTTGTGTTTAAGGCGAGATACATATTTTTGGACCTGCTTTTTAGGAATTTCAGTGCCTTGAAATATCGCCGAAGTGTAGACGAGCACCATTAGCAGAATCATCTTAATTAGTCTATCTCCCCTTAAACCACTCCCTTCTAGATTATAACCTCCTGTCTTACAGTCAAGGGAACATTTCTTCAATTCCCATTCGCTGTTTATAAGCTGCGACCGCTACTGGTAACGAGCCTAAATCTGTCAAAATAAACCAGGCGTCTTTTACTTTCTTTCCCCGATATTTGCGTTTCCATTTACAAGCAATATCAAATCCTGCTAGTGGCAGAGTTTTTCTGACCCTTACTCCTTGAAAATATAACGAAGTTCCTGGTACTACTCCCAATTGGTCTAAACGTTGCCAGATTAAGTTTTATGTTTCCAGACAATGATTCTTTTTTAGCCTTAAACAAAAAGATACACCCATTGCCTTGAGACAGTTTCCCCAGTCTACTGAACAAAATTCACGCTCGCCTAAAACAATAAGTTTATATTCTTTAAATAATGGTAAAACTTGTTGTAGAGCAAGAGTTTGTTCTTGTAAGTTACTGCTTCCTAATTTGGGTAACAAACACCAGTATAAGGGGATGGCTCTTTTCTGCCAGATCAGGGCGATCGTAAAAAGATTGATACAGCCCCATTGAGTCCGATCTATGGCAACTGATATGGTTTGTCCCACAGAGCAATAAGTTGTTAACCAATAAGTGATTAAGGGAAACCAAATTAGTGCGATCGTTAATTGAGGTATTTCCAAAAATCTCTGCAATTTGCGACGCCGACTTTCAGTTGTAATTGGATAGGGAAATAAGGAGTGCGAGCCGTTCTAATCTCACTTGTTTCTCGGATTGTATCAAAGAGAGCAAGATTGTGAGTAGAATAAATTGGGTCTGGGTCAGTTGTTTTTGTAAGTGGGTCTGATAAAATGTTGGTAACATATTTTTTGAGATAGGCTAGCGTGTAACAACACAGGCTGCCTATCTTTTTTTACCACAAATCAGCCCACCCTTTACCCCCTCTGGGTTTCAGGCGGGTTGTCACCCCCCCAGATCGCACGAATAATTTACATGATGTACTCCGAATCCTCAAAGGCTTGAGTCAAATCGCAGCTAGCAATTAATCATGAGTCATAAGTCATTAGTTATTAGTGAGTTTGAACATCGCACCCTGATTCCTTCCTGCTTCAGAATTACCAAGGCGAACCGATCATGGTAAAAGCAGCCCAATAATAAGGATGCGAGAAATTTCGATCGCCCCTGGTGGTCAACTCCGACGGCAAAGGCAGAGCTTCATAGTTGCCCGATCGCACCAAATAACCATCTTGCAACCGCACTTCTCCCCGCAGCATCGCCAACTGCGCTTGCCGCAAAGCCTCAGCCTTAATCGGCGCTGTACGCAACTCCTGGTAAAACTCAGTCATCAGCCCCAAAGTAGCGACATCGCTGACATACCACAAACTCGCCAAAGCAGATTTTACCCCCGCGTGTACCGCCAACCCTGCAAACCCCAACTCAGCTTGTTCGTCTCCCACCGCCGTAGTACACGCACTCAAAACCAACAACTCCACCTGCGGGTTAGATAGCTTCAACTGCTCCAACTGATTCAACTGCAACTTAGTATCCCAAAACTGAATGTAAGAATTTTCCGCCCCCCCAGGCTGAAAATCCCCGTGAGTAGCTAAATGAATAATTTTGTATTGCGGTTGATTGCGCTTGTTCTTCAAATTTGCCAAAGTAAAAGCTTCATTGAGAAAAGACGAACCCGGCCAAATCTTGCCGACAATTGTCGATATTTCCAGCGGCACCGCAGGCAAAGGATTTTGATCGTATTTGGCAGGAAAATTCGACGCACCCATCGCTAACACTTCAGAACCCTTAACATCGGCATAGCGAGTATCAGTTAAACTCAAACTCGGAATCAGCCCCAAACTGTACTTTTCTACCAAAAACTGCTTGCCGTCGTAAAGAGCAGCCAAAGGCAAAGTTCGCAAACCGGCGTCCATCGAAAACACCAAAGTGTCAATCTTGTTAGCCTCCAATTCCGGTTGCAGCGGTGCAATTAACCACTGGTAAAGTTGCTCGGCAGGTTCCTTGTAATTAGCAGCATTCAATCTCCTAGGAGTTCTGATAGCATTAGTGAATTTTTTAGCAACTTGCAGCACTGTCTCGCGGCTTGCAGGCACGCTTTTAAAAACATTTTTGCCGTCTGGCAATAACAACACAAGTTCTAAATGTTTTTCTTTCGCCCATACGTAAAGGATCGCGGGTTTAACCCCAGTCAACCGATTGACGCTGCTGAGAGTATCTCGAATACTTTGCTGCGTGACTGACTTTTCAGTGAGATTACCCCCAAAGTAACGTTCAAATTCCCGGCCCTGAGTTCTATCCCTTTGCTGCACTGCGTCGATCGGACTTATTTGCGCGATCGAACTCGATCGAGAAATCTCAGGAACCCTCACATTCCCGATACTTTCTGCACTCACCGCACTCGCAGGCTTCTGTGGAGTTGTTGCCACGCTGCCGTTTTCTGTCGTCGCAGGCGCGCCCAAATTGTCTGTTAACACCGACGGCGCCAGCACTACCGAGGAGCCGGCCGCAGTCTCGTTGGGCCGCGCATCAACAGACGCAGCAGCAGGTTCTGGCGAGACATTTGTGGTACTGCCCTTTGGCACCGACGCTGCGGGAGGGAGACTCACCTGAGTCACAATTTGTTGAGAATTGTCTGTAGTTTTCAGTTCCACGCTGCTAGTTGGTGCCGGACTCGACACGATCGCCAGCGGCCCGATCGCAGTTGAGGAGGTGGCAGTGTTCGACTTCGAGTTTCCCGTCCCAACAGTCGCCGCCGTGCAGGTTCCCGACGGGCAAGTGCTTTGCAGCAGCGTCTGTGAACCCGATTGAGCCAGCCCGTCTGTAGAAATGCTGACCTGGGCGCGCTCAGCAGCCGTTCCTGTTCCCGCAGCCCGAAATGCTCCCCCAGCTTCGATTGCCACATCGCCGCCGGTATTGCCACGAGCTTTGATCGAAACAACTTCAATATCTTTGTTCCCGGTAATTTGGCTCGAACCGGCACTTCCCGATTGCGAACTCGAGTTGATCACCCCTGTAACGATCCGGCCCGGCGCCGCAATCGAAATATCTCCCCCGCTTCTGGCACCAAAAGCATCGATGTTGCCGGTTTCTACCGCACCGGCGCTGCGAATAGTGATAGGGCCCGCCACCCCGGAAGTTGAGCGAGATGAAACCGTACCAGCAGTCAACTTGCCTTGACTGGTAGTGATGTTAATCCCCGCAGTCGAGGTAAGGTCTCCGACGGCTACAGTACCGCCCATCAGAGAGATCGTGGCGTTATCAGTGCCGACGATCGCACTCGTTCCCACGATCGCGCCTGCGCCATTGGGCGATCGAATCGTCGTCGGATCTTGAAATGTCACCGCCACTGGCGTTGAATTCGGCGTTGAATTTGGCGTTCCAGAAGGAATCGAAATCAGACCGCTACCGTCAGCGCGGCCGATCGCGATCGAAGCAAACCCATTCCGAAAAGTGTTCAATTCAGCAGCAGTCAAGTTCAGAGCTTCTGTATCGTCAGAACCTTGAATTATAATGTTTTGGCTTGGATCGGCCGGTTGCAACACCAGATTGCCGTTGCTGGCGATCGAATTTTTGTCACCCCTCAAATCAATTTCGTTGCCCGTCAGGGTAATATCTCCCCCTGTTTGCGAGTCGCCAGCTTCGATCGCCCCTGCAGTGACTCCATTGCGCCCCGTCAGCGTCACATTCCCCGCGCGATCGCCCCTTGTGTCAATCGCCCCCGCAGTCACCGTGCCCTGTGCGGTAACACTAACATCTCCCGCCGAATTGCCTGAATCTTCGGAAGAATTGACAGAAGTGTTGATGGTGCGGGAAGTTCCAGTAAGTAGCCGACCGGTTGTGACATTGCCTGCGGTGCTGACGATGCGAATTTCCTGATTGTTGGTAGTGATATTTCCGGTTCTGATATTGCCGTCAGCTTTGAGAGTAATTGAGGCATTGTCGGCCGCCGTCAAGGAATTTGTGGTAGTGATTGTTCCCAAACCCGCTGGCGATTGAATAATTAGCGGATCGTAAAATGTGAAATCGTTGGCAATGAGAATTGAACCGATACCGTTGCTGCGGCCGATCGTAATTCCAGCAAACCCATTTTCCAAACTTCCGAGGTCGCTTGCCGTCAGATTCAAATAAATATTAGTACCGACATCTCCAGAACCGCCGATCGCAATATTTTGACCGGGACTCCAAGGTTGCAGTACCAAAAAGCCAGTACCGCTGACCGAATTTTTTTCGCCTTTGAAATTAATTTCATTACCAGTCAAAGTAATGTTTCCCGAGCCCCCTGCGACGAAGCTCACTCCCAGAACATTCCGAGCCGTCACAGTTACATTTCCCGCCGCTTCCCGGCCGCTGGCATCAATTTTTTGGGCTGTTACGTTCAGGCCTTCGAGTAAAATATTCCCGCTGGTTCCGGTGCTAGGATTGGATGAAGAAATATCGTTTGCAACTGTCGAACCCTGACTAATCAAACTAATATTTCCGCCGTTACTCGACAAATTGCCCGCAGTAATTTGATTTCCCGAAATCGCGATCGCACCGCCAGCCGTGCTAATTGTATCGGCCGCATTCATCGAAAAAGCACCCGCACCATTGCGATCGGCATCTGCCCTCAATGTTACCGAACCAGTAGTTGCTTGAAAGCTCAACTGATTGTCCGCCAAATCAGCAATTGTAATATCATTGAGCGCTTCGAGAACCACATTTGACGTAGCCGACATACTTTCCAAAGCTCTAGCCGAAATTGTCAGCGAAGGCTCAGAATTGTTTTGCTGTCCTGGTAGCGTTTCTGTTGCCAAAATATTATTGTCGGCAATTATTTCGGCATCGCCCCCACGTTGTAGGGAATCTGTAATTAAAATATTGTATGGATCTAACAGCAAAGTCCCCAAACCGTTGGTCCCAGAGGTATCAACAGTACCGTTAAAAATCAATCTTTGCTTGCCCGAAACTTCCACAAACCCCCCAACACCTGCGGTTCCCGTTGCAGAAACGCCATTTGCGCTGATGCTGCCCAAAAATGCTGTTGTGTTGTCAGCCCAGACAACAACTCTGCCGCCATTGCCTGATTGAGTGGCGTTGGCAGCGATCGAACTTTTGCCATCCACGTAAGTCATCCTGGCATTCGGCACAGTTCCCTCGCCTCGGTAATCTCCCCCGATCCGCACCGTTCCGCCGCCGTCGGGTCCAGAAGCCTCAATCTTCGCTCCCAACAGCCCTACCTTGTCGCCCAACACGTTGACGCTTCCTCCCGCGCCCCCCGTAGCAGACACGTCCGCAGATCCCGCTACCAGCGCAGTTCCAGCACCTCCTGGCACTGTTTGGCCGCCTGTGAGCACAACTTCACCTTGAGCGTTCGTAGTTATACCCGTAGCGTTAGCCACGCCGGGACCCGACAGCAGCCCTGGTAAACTCTGGGGAGAGAAGGGAACAGCTTCCGAACCCGACATTCCGGCTGCTGGAGAAACTTCTAAACTCAGCAAAAGTCCGTTTTGACTGAACCGCACGAGATTTTTGCCCGGGACAGCCGCCACAGTAATTTGACCGCCCGGGGCTGAAAGTTGCCCTGTACTGATGACCGTGCCGCCCAGCAAAGTCAAATTTTGCCCGGTTCCGACAGCCAAGTTACCGGCATTGACAATACTCGCGGGCTGTGAGCCAAAAACAAAAGCATTCGGCGCTCCGACTAGGGCTGGGTAGTCGTTCGCGCCTGTACCGTTGAACCAACGGTCGTCAAAACCGATACCGCTAGCGGTGGTAGCCAAAAAAGACCCGGACACGTCGAGTCGGGCATTCGTTCCAAAAATAATCCCTGCGGGATTCATCAGCAACAAGTTAGAATTGCCGCCAGTAACTTGAATGAGACCGTTAATTAAGGAAGCGTCCCCGCCGACAACGCGGCCGAGGATATTTTTAACGGTTGGGTTGGAGATGAAATTGGCAGTTTCGCCAGAATTCAGACCGAACCGAGTAAAACTGTGGAACAGATTTGCTCCGTCTCTGGAGGGAGTGCCGCCCTTAATGTCGTAGCGGGGGGGCGACCCTGTACCTGGGGCGGTGACAGCGGTTCCGGTGCCGTCTGGGGCTGAAATAATAGATTGTGCCGCAGCAATTTGAGATTGGGGATAAATTGCCACGAGTATCCATCCCCTGCTGTTTTCTTTGAGCAAAACCAGGTTGGGGAAAAAATCTAATATCAAAAATCCAGCAAGGGGAATTGCTGCCAGAATCGACCGCACAGCACGTTGAGCATTCATAAGTTTGCCTCGGTCTAGACCTTCATTCGAGTTTAAAATTGAGATTTTAGGTAAAAAAGAGTCGATCGCACCCCAATCCTGACACTTACTAACGCGAACTCTCGATCGCAAATCTTAAATTTTAAGTCTAAATTTGATTGTGTCACCAACATAGCAAAGACTGACAGTAAGTGTCGAAACACAGGAAGTTTAAACAGAGAAAATTATGAGCGATCGAATTGTCCGTCTGATCGGTTTAACTGGGGGCATCGCCACCGGTAAAACCGCTATATCTAATTATCTGGCAGATGCCTGTGGATTTCCGATTTTAGATGCCGATATTTACGCCCGCGAAGCTGTGAACCCCGGTTCGCCAATACTTGACTCTATTGTAGAACGATACGGCGCCGGTATTTTGCTCCCGGACGGCACTTTAAATCGGCCGGAGTTGGGAAGTATTATTTTTTGTAACGCAGCGGAGCGGCAGTGGTTGGAACAACAGATTCACCCTTACGTGCGCCGCCGATTTGTTGAGGAAACTCAAAGCTGCATTGCTGCATTGACTCCGGTATCTCAGGACACACAGAATTTAGGTACAAAAACTCAAGAAACCAAGTTTTTTCACCGCGATCAAAAGCTAGAACGAAGTATTGTTGAAACAAACTCCGCTTTCTGCGCCCCCACTGACACGTTGACTTTGGTTTTAGTAGTGCCACTGTTGTTTGAAGCTAATATGACTGACTTGTGTACCGAAATTTGGGTCGTGTACTGTTCACCCGAAGTGCAGTTAGAACGACTAATGCAGCGAGACGGCTTGAGTTACGATCGAGCTCAGGCCCGCATTAACACTCAGTTGCCGCTAGCTCAAAAATGTCAACAAGCTGATGTTATTTTGGACAACTCGTCAACCCTTGAGTCGCTATTCCTGCAGGTAGATGTGCAAGTCAGTCGCTGTGAGATTTGATATTTGAGATTGACTCCGCGATATCAGTTTTAAAACCAGTTTTTTTACTCCCTGCGCGCCAGTTCGATTTGAGAGTTGAGATTTGAGATTGACTCCACGATTTTGTGAACGGGTTTTTTTTCCCCAACCGCTTTCGACTCCTCCTTCGGAGTGGCGCGTAACCGCTCTTGTCACAAAGCCAGAGAAGAAAAGATCGGAAAAGATCGGCAAAAATCAGAAAAAATCAAAGGTTCACAATTTATTTAAAAATACAATAGCAATCATTTATGAAGTTAATGTGAAAAATGAGGCAGTGCCCGCTTTAAGGAATCTCATTCACCAAGATATTTATATGTAAGCTGCTGATGGCGCGCCTGGGTACTTTCCTGTTGTGTCTTTAATCCCCGGGTTGCCGCTTCAACTAAATAAATTATGAAGTCAATCATAAAAGTAGTAAAACTTTACAATTGGCGGTTTTCGTTTCCTTGTTGGAAGCCCCTTTCAAGAGGATTCCAGGGGTCATATCATTTTAGATTTTAGATTTTAGATTTGGGAATGATTTATAACTACCAGGGTTGGGAAGACGGGCATAGAAGAGTAGCATTATTTTTTTGAACAGGGTCTTGAATTCTGCTGGTTGCCCGCAAGTAGCAGAGAACTAGAAATTACCAGCGAACCAGCGAGCTAGATGATGGATTTCACCAGCTTTTAACCAAAACTCAAAAAAATTGTAGGTGCGGTCACTTACTAATTGAGGATTTCGTCACAATTATTTTTTTTATCCTGATAGCAGAGTGCAGACTGCGTATCAAGAAGGGGAAAATACAAACACCAAAATTTATGATGCGCGTTTACTCTTCCATCCTGATGTCAAGCCTGTTACTGACTGCTGGCGCAGTTAATGCTCAAAGCTTAGAAACTCGATCGACCTTTTTTGCTCAAGACAACTCTGCTCCCGAAATTTTAACCACTCTAGCCGACACTCCGACCTTTGACGCAGATGCAGATAACGATAAAAATGAGGCGCCAGACCGAGGCAAGGGGAGATAAAGCAGAAAAAAGCAATAATTGCAGGGAATTAGGGGGAGAATGGGAGAATTAAAAATTGGGATAAGAAGAGAAAAATTGAAGATTTCGATTTATTAATTGGGGACTTACGTACTGCGTAGCAAAAAACCGATTTTTTAGCGGTATTTGACGACTCAAGGCATAATTGTTCGCTATTGGGGTTTTTTTGCCCAATCTCGTCACAACATCAGACACCACAAACGGGCGCGAAATGTTGCACTCAAAAAATAAAGGTAAAGCGCGAGTAGGAATCTGGCGCTTTACCTTTATTTTTTAAACTTTTGAAGCTTTAATCTTCTTCCGCAGCTTCGCCACCAACAACGACATCGCGAATCCGCAAACTCGGGCCGCCGCAGCCCACGGGCAAACCGCTTTGTCCTGCTTTGCCGCAGCCGCCGGATTCATCCCAGTAGAAATCGTCGCCGATCGCCTCAATATCGGCTAAAGTGCTGAAAACATTACCCGAAAGGGTAACATCCCGCACCGGATTGTCTAGTTTTCCGTCGCGGATCATCCAAGCTTCGCCGGCACTGAAAGTAAACATCTCGCCGTTAGTCATGCCGCCTTGCCAATTGCGCGCATAAACTCCTTCTTTGATACCAGAAAATAAGTCAGCAACTGGCGTGTCACCCCGTTCGATCCAAGTATTCGTCATGCGGACGATCGGCGGATAGTGATAATTCAAACAGCGAGCATTGCCAGTAGGCGTTTCTCCCAATTTGCCCGCAGTTTCCCGCGAGTGCAGCCGTCCGACTAAAGCACCGTCTTTAATTAACTGAGTAGTAGTCGCCGGAGTGCCTTCATCGTCGTAGAAATAGCTGCCCCGGTGTCCCTCTGGCGCTGCACCGTCGAAAATTTGCAAGTTTTTGGGACCGAACTGGCGACCCAGGGTCATAATTTCCAAGATGTCGGGATTTTCGTAGGCCATGTCGGCTTCGGAAAGGTGTCCGAAGGCTTCGTGGACGAACAATCCGGTCAAAATTGGGTCAATGACGACGGTGTAGGTGTTGCCTTGGACGGGGGGTAAGGCTAGGGAATCTACGGCTCTCTGGGCGGCGCTGCGAACTTGAACATCGAGATCGGTTAAATCTTCGTAAGCTTTGCGGGAACCAGTGGTTTCGCGGCCGGTTTGTACGGTTTCCCCGCTGCGGGCTGTGGCGGCAAAGCGCATTTCCATGTCTGCCCAACCTTGTTCGAGCATGGTGCCTTCGGAGGTGGCGAGGATCATCCGCTGGGTGCTGTCGCCGTAGCGCACGGAGATTGTGGCGATGCGGGGGTCAATGCTGCGGAGAATCGCCGCGTAGCGATCGCACAATTGCTTTTTGTCAATTAGGGGAACCAGACGGGGGTCTGTTCCTGTCAGCGGCAGCAAGCAAATGTCTTGTATTGGGGTAACTGGCGCCAGAATCGTTTCTTCTTCCCCGATCAGTTTGGCTGCGGCGATGGCTTCTTCGATTCTTTCGGCGAGGGTGGAAAGTCGGTTAAAACTGGCAAAGCCCCAGCCACCTTTGTGACAAGCTCTGACTTGGCCGCCAATTGAGACTCCTTCGCTGAGGGTTTCAATTTTTTCGCCCCGCAGCAGGATGTCGGTGCCTTCGGCTTCTTCCAGTCGAATTGCCAGATAATCGACTTGGTGACGGTAGCGTGCCATTAAGTCTGACAGCAGATTTTTCGAGTCGGCGATCGAGGTGGGCATAAGGAAAGCACGGTGTTTAACTTACTTCATTTTGCACTTTTGTCAGGGCGATCGTGCAAAATATCGCCCCAAGCGCGGAGATTGCGGCTTATTGGTACGGTTCTGCCAATATCGTTAGTTGACAAATGTGGATATCCTGTGAGTTAGGAGGAAGGTGCAAGAAATTATGCGGGATTTTTCGATCGTGCTAGTGCTTGACTCCTAACTCCTGAACTTTCCTATACATAAATACTTCACCCTTCATGCCTCCGAAGGTGGGTTTATAACTGTGAATACTTACTTTTTACCGACAATAAGCGAAATTTTAGCCTCCGAAGGCCAAGAAAATGACCTGAGTCTCTTTGATGCTAAGTTGGCGGGAGAAAACAACCGCCATCGGTGTCCTGCAAGCCGTGGGGCTTCTCGGCTGAAAGCTGAACAGGAATGGTACGGGGCGATCGCAGCTTTGAATCAAATGCTCGATCGGCAAAAATCAGGACAAAAAACAGATGCCGATCGAGCAAATTGTCGATCGACAATCCCCAATTCCTGTCAGGGATTGGTTTTGTCGGGCCCGTCTTCCGTTTTGACTGACCCCGCTTTGGCTGCGGGCTTTGCCAATTGGATTTTTACCAGTATGCCCGACAACGATGCAGCTTTGTGGTCTTTTCGGGCGAGACAAACTTTAGCTTTACTGCCGGCGGCTGAGGTGCAAATATCTGTGCCTGCGGCGGCCCCGGCTTTGGCTTTGGCAAGTGGCGATCCCTTAGCCAACGAGCAGTTTTGTTTGGTTTTAACTGCTAGTTTTAGCTTGGTGATGGTTTTGGGTGAAAATTCTGCGGGAATTCCGGCTTTTCTATTTTCTTTCGACCCGCAAGTAGTCGCCAAAGCTTGGGAGGTTTTGCGGCGCCGGGTGACTGAAAGCGACAGTTTGCTTGCCAATTCTGACGGCAGCTTCAATTTACCAGTTAGCCAATTAACTAATAATTCTACTAAATTAGACGCGCTGTTCCAGCAGTTTTTGCCTGTTGCTCCAAATTATCAAACAGTGATGCAGTTCAGCCGCTTGCTATTGCATAATTTGCCAGTTGGGAAAGAGGAAGCAGGCAGGGTAAAGGATGAAAGAATTGATGATGGTTTGAACTCTAGGCATAAAAAGTTATCGGCTACAGATATCAACTGCAAATCTGCAATTCCTCTCGCTACTAAAGAGGTGGAATTGCTACAGGCGATCGCCCACGAAGTCCGCACTCCTTTGGCTACTATTCGCACGCTGACTCGATTGTTGCTGAAACGTCCCAAACTCGATCCGGTGGTGGTCAAGCGTTTGGAAATGATTGATGCTGAGTGTACCGCTCAGATCGATCGCTTCGGTTTAATTTTCCGCGCCGTGGAATTGGAAATGTCGCAAGCTAAAAATTCGGGCGTGCAGCTAACAGCAATGTCCCTAGGTGAAGTTCTGCAAAATAGCATTCCCCGCTGGCAAAAACAGGCGACTGTGCGAAACCACACTTTGGAAGTTATTGTGCCGAAAAAGTTGCCGGCGGTAGTCAGCGACCCGACGATGTTGGATCAGGTTTTAACTAATTTGATTGAGAATTTTACTCGAACTTTGCCCTCGGGGAGTCGCATTCAGGTGGAGGTGACATTGGCGGGCGATCAATTAAAGTTGCAGTTGGAATCGGAACACCTACCTGAAGATAATGGCGCATCGACTTTTGCAGCTAAGGCAAATGGTCCTTTGCGATCGATCGGGCCTTTGTTGATGGTGCAGCCAGAGACGGGAAGTTTGAGTTTAAATTTGAGCGTGACTAAGAATTTATTTCGGGCTGCTGGCGGGAAGCTAGTAATTCGCCAGCGGCCCCAAAAGGGTGAGGTGATGACGGTATTTTTGCCGCTGCAATAGTCCTGAGTCTTTAGTCATGAGTTTTAATCAATTAAAATCTCAATGACAAACTCTGTTCCTTCTCCCAGTGAAGAAATACAACTCAGTTTACCGCCGTGTTTTTCTTCTACAATTTGACGCGCGATCGCCAGTCCTAACCCAGTTCCTTTGCCCACGTCCTTAGTGGTAAATAGATGGTCAAAAATCCGATTTTTGACCTCTTCGGACATTCCATTTCCGTTATCGGCGATGGAAATTTTTACATTTTTCCTTTCTACTTGTGTCCGAATAGTGATTTGATTGGGGTGGGCTTGAATCTCGGCAAAAGTCCGTCCTTGATTGGATTCTTCTAAGGCATCTATCGCATTGGCCAACAGATTCATAAATACCTGGTTTAATTGTCCTAAATAACATTTTACTTTGGGAACATTGCCGTAGTCTTTAATGATTTTAATTTCAGGATGCTTGTCGTTCGCTTTCAGGCGATGGCGTAAAATCATCAAAGTGCTATTGAGTCCTTCGTGGATATTAGCCTCAACTTTATGTACCGTATCGGCGCGAGAGAAAGTGCGGAGGGAAGTGCTGATGTTTTTGATGCGCTCGCATCCTATTTTCATGGAACTCAACATTTTGGGTAAATCTTCTACGAGATAATCTAAATCTATTTGCTCTGCTTTCTCAATCAATTCTGCTTCCGCTTGAGGAAACTTTTCTTGATAGAGGCGCAAATAATCAATTAAGTCTTGGACTCCAGCATGAGCTTCATTAATGTTCCCGGAAATAAAACCAACGGGGTTGTTGATTTCATGGGCAACCCCTGCCACGAGATTACCTAATGCTGACATCTTTTCACTTTGGATCATTTGCATCTGAGTTTGCTGAAGTTCATTCAAAGTCTGCTGCACTTGGTGATAGAGGCGGGCATTCTCCAGAGCGATCGCCGCTTGACTAGAGAGAAAATTCAGCAGTAGGACGCGATCGCGACTAAACACTCCACTTGTGATCCGATTTTCTAGATACAAAATGCCGACCAAATTCCCCTGATTTAGAATTGGCAAACCCAGCAAACTCTCTGGTTGGTGGTACTCTAAATAATCGTCAATCACAGGCACATCGGTTTTGAGCTGATCGATGACAACTGTTGCTAGGGTGTTTTTTACATAGTGGATTAATTTAACCGGAACGGTAGGATTGTTCTCTAGGGGTTCCGTTTGCAGGCTAATGTATTCCCCGGTAGCCATCGCCCGCACCTGCCATTGTTGATCTTGGCAGAGCATCAGTACACAGCGATCGGCTCCCGAGTTTTGTAACATGGTTTGGGTCACAATTTGCAGCAACTCATCCAGGTCGATCGTGCTGGAGATGACTTGGGAGATTTGCAGCAGGGTAGAAAAATCTAGAGCCTGGTTGATGGAGGTACTGGAGGTAGTGTGGTGGGCGCTCGAATGAAAGGAGTAGGTTGAATTGGTGAGTGTGGATAGGGTTTCTAAAATAGAGAGGGGTTGGGCTGCCTGTTGTAAGATGGGGCGCAGCAGATCGGGATAACGTTTTTCTAGGTCATCGGTTTTGGCTTTTGCTCCCCAGCGGGCGTAACAATAGTAGGCTTCCTGCATATAGCCTGCGGCAACTTTTTCTTTGCCCCAATTGAGGTAGAATTTAGCGGCGAGTTCGTTGGCTAAGGCTTCTTCGTTGAGGAATTGGTTTTCTTTAGCGAGGAAGATCGCGCCATCGTAGAGGTCGATCGCCTCTGCTTTGTTTCCTAAAATTCGCTGCTGTTCGGCTCGAATTAAATCGCATTTGTGGCCAAAGTTCATGGGTGCATGAGTTGCCCAGTTAGTAAGTTGCTCAAGATCCTTCGTAACCGCTTCACTGATTGGCAAGGTGTTTGTGTTTGCGAGTAACGTCAGTGCATGATAGAAATAAAAGACTCCATAGAACACAGTTCCGATAATGCCACCAACAGTTTTCTCGGCAATTTGAGCTATCTCCAGAGCTTCCTGGGGTTGCCCAAAATGGTAAGCCAGAATCAATTTATGAGCAGAGACGCTCCCGATCGAGTAAGTATCTCCTGCTAATTTATGCTGAGGTAATCGTGTCGTTTCATCGTAAGCTTCTCCAACCAATTTCTGGGGATAGTCGGCTTCCCCTGTCCAATTTAAGACGGCCTGTTGCACAATTTGCTGAAAGTTTAGAGCAGTTGTTTGTTTGAGCTGGGCGATCGCCTCTGCATAGGTTTGCATCTCTTCTCCCAGTTGTAGAAGTTCATTTCCCGCAGCATAAGCGAGTTGACAGCGGTTATAGGCACAGTAAGCAGCGAACTCCAAATCTCCCGTTTCCAAACCCCCTTGATAGCCTTCCAGCAGAGGCATCAGTACAGTGTGCATCGGCTCCTGCCAAATGCGAACAAATGGATAAACTAAATTGAAAATTTTCGCTTTAAAACTCGATGCTTTAAACATTTCCATCAAGGCGATCGCGATATCAGCAGCATGATTTCCGGCTACAATTTGCCCACCATATGCACAAAGAATTAGTCCATAGGTTGAATAAGCATAGGGTGTTTGGATCGCATTTCCAAACTGAAGTGACAATTCAATTTGTTTGAGCACAATCAAGGGATAGAGGGCGGGCGAACCGATATAGGCTGCTGAAGCCATACTGCTGAGAATATTCATTGCAGCCAGCTTCTGCGGATCGCTCATCTTTGGTGAATTCATCACATCCACACTCATCAGTCGATCGCCAATAGCATTGAGAGCAGGGGCTACCATTTCTTGGGTGGGATGTTCTGGCAACTCCACATCCAACTCTTGAAGGATTGCCCGTGCCACCTGAATCGCCTCTGATAATTGATTGCGGGCAATCAAGGATTGAATCTTTATTTCTAAGGCTTTAACTTGTTCTAGGGGGTTTGACGTATGCTGGAGAACTGCCTCGACGCAAGCATCTACCCGCTCAAATGCGCCAATCAGACAGGCTGAATTAGCCCCTTCAATGTGCAGTTCTGAAGTAACAAGGGGCTGTCTGATCCATTGATCGGAACTGTCAGTGGCTAAAAGTTGCAGCCCTATCTCACAGTATTGAGCCGATGCTGGGTAAGCAGCCGACAGCCGCGCTTTACGTGCAGCCATCAAATTGAGATTGGCTACATGGTCTCGCTGAGCCTGAATTGCGATGCGATCGATGCCCAGATTAAATTGACTGACAATCGCAAAAATTTTCTCGTCTAGTTGCTCTGCTGAGGTTCCAGCCAATAGCAATTGCCCAATGTGCAAATGGACGGATTGTTTTTGGTCTTCAGGAATCAGGGAATAGGCGGCTTGCTGGACGCGATCGTGAAGAAACTTGTAATTCACCACCTGGGAATTTTGTACCTGTTCCTGTTTTTCCTGCCCCATATAAAACTTGTAGACTTTACTTTCAGGAAGGATTAACTCCTCTTGCAATGCCTTCCACAAATCCGCCGCCGTTTCTGTTGCTAATTGCTCAGAAACAACGGCCAAAGTACCCAAATCAAATTGATTGCCAATACAAGCCGCCAACTTTAACACATTCTGAGTCGCTGGCGGCAATTTTTGCAACTGCAACGCCATAAACTCAACGATATCATCCGTCACTGCTAATGCTTTTACTTTGGCAATGTCGCATTGCCAATTGCCCTCATCAAAGTCAAACTGAATCAGCCCCTCATCGTGCAGCATTTTCAGGAATTGCACGCTAAAAAATGGATTGCCTTTGGTTTTTGGATAAATTAGTTGAGTTAATGGTTGTGCGATTTCGGGCGAACAGCTAAGCGTATCGGCAACGAGTTGATTTAAACTCGTTTCAGTCAGAGGGGCTAATGTAATCGTTTTGATGGCAGCTTGTGATTTCCCAATCTCCTCTAACGCCAACATCAAAGGATGAGCGGCAGAAACTTCCTTGTCGCGATAAGCTCCTATTAATAATAGATATCTGCCGTGTGACTCGCTCATCAACAACTGCATCAATTTCAAAGATTCCGCATCAGCCCACTGCAAATCATCGAGGAAAATTACTAAGGGATGTTCTTTTGTGGTGAATACTTGCAGGAATTTTTGAAAGAGTAAATTAAAGCGGTTCTGTGCCGCCGTCTCAGACAGTTCTGTTGCGGTTTCCTGTTGGGAGATAATTTGCTCTAGTTCAGGAATTACTTCAATAATTACTTGCGCGCTGTCACCCAGCGCAGCTAAAATTTGGGTTTTCCAAGCTGCTAATTGAGCCTCGCTTTCACTCAGCAATTGACCCATTAATTCTCGAAATGCTTGGACAAAAGCTGAGAAGGGAATATTGCGATTAAATTGGTCAAACTTGCCTTTGATGAAGTAGCCGCGCTGGCGGACAATTGGTTTGTGAATTTCGTTCACAATGGCAGTTTTGCCAATGCCAGAAAAACCCGCCACCAGCATTAACTCGCGCCTTCCCTGGTTCCCAAAAAGAGTCTCGCAACCAGAGATGCGATCGAACGCTGCCAATAATTGGGCAACTTCGCTTTCTCTGCCGTAGAGTTTCTCTGGTATGATGAACCGCTCGCAAACATCCCGTTGCGCGATCGCAAAGCTTTCTATCTTACCACTTTCTTCTAATTGACGCAAACAAAATTCTAAATCAAATTTCAGCCCCAAAGCACTCTGATAACGGTCTTCGGCATTCTTCGCCATCAATTTCATCACGATGTCCCACAGAACTTGGGGAATTCCTTCCCTTGTGTTTTCGTTAAGGGGCGGCGGTTGTTTGGCAATATGAGAGTGTACCAATTCCATCGGATCGTTAGATTGAAACGGCAACTCTCCCGTCAGCAATTCATAAAAACTGACACCCAAAGAATAAAAATCTGTGCGGTAGTCAATGCCGCGATTCATCCTTCCTGTTTGTTCAGGAGACAAATAGCTTAGTGTCCCTTCTAGCACGTTGGGACTCATCACCCTTTGAGTTTCTCGCGGTAGCAAAGATGCAATACTAAAGTCAATAAGTTTGACTTGTTTAGTCTCAGGATTAATTAAAATATTGGCTGGTTTAATATCTTTGTGAATGATGCGGTGGCGGTAAAGTATATCTAATGTATTGCTTAGGTCGATCGCTATTTGGAAAAACTCAACCAGAGATTGCACCGTTTTTCCTTTCCCAGTCCATTGGTTGAGAGAAATGCCCCCGAAGTCTTCCATAATCAGCGCATAGCCGTTCCGGTAGGCTTCCAAGCTGTAGGTTTGAATGAGTCCGGGCAAATTCAGGTTTTTGGCGATCGTGTATTGATTGCGAAATTGCAAGAGTTCGCTAAATTTGGGATACTCGTTCCGCAATACTTTGATGATGACAGATTTTTGGTCGCAGAGGCGAGAGCCGCGATAAACTAGGGTGCGAGTGCCTGAGTAAATTCTATCGAGAATTTGATACCCAGTTAGTTCTATCATAGCAAGAATTTTTTTTATAAAAATATTGGATATTACTATTATAATCTAGTGCAACTCAGATTCTTCTTTCGTATTAATACTTAAAAACATAACAAATTTCTCAGCCTGCGAACACCTAACTGTTAAGGGTTAACCGACTTCGCTTAACCCTTAACAGTTAACCGAATTCAGTTAACGGAATTCATTCTGGCTTTCAAGGCATCTCGCGCTTGTTCTCGATCGTCAAAATGGACTTTTTCGGTGCCCAATATTTGATAATCTTCGTGTCCTTTCCCTGCAATCAGCACGCCATCTCCCGGTTTAGCCTCCATAATAGCAGTGCGAATTGCAGCGGCTCGATCGGACAAAACCATCGGCTTTACTGCGGCGGGAATTCCTGCTAAAATATCCTCCAAAATGCGATCGGGATTTTCCGTGCGCGGATTGTCGGAAGTAACAACCGTTAAATCGGCTAATTCTGCAACGATTTTACCCATAATTGGCCGCTTAGTGCGATCGCGATCGCCACCGCAGCCAAACACGCAAATCATCTGACCCGGAATAAACGGCCGCGACGCTTTCAGCAAGTTCTCCAAACTGTCGGGAGTGTGCGCGTAATCGACAATAACGCTAATATCTTGGTCGGGACTAATCTGCACCCGTTCCATCCGTCCCGGAACTCCGGAAAACTGAGATAATTTCTCCACAATTGCGGACAAATCTAAACCCAATTCTAAAACAGCACCGACAGCAGCCAACATATTTGATAAATTGAACTGACCAACTAAAGGCAAAGAAAAAGCAGTTTCGCCCTTAGGAGTATGCAGCATTCCCTTAACTCCATTGGGCTGATATTGCAAATCAAAAGCATACAAATCGGCCGTTTTTAGAACAGTGCTGTAACTCCAAACTCTGTCGGATTTTAAAGTCTCAACAATCCGCTGCCCGTAAGGGTCATCAATATTAATTACAGCGCGATTTGCGAGGTAATCCGAACCAAATAAAAGCGATTTAGCCTCAAAATAATCTTCCATATCACGGTGATAATCTAGATGATCTTGAGTCAAGTTTGTAAATACAGCAACTTCAAAACTACAGCCTAAAACTCGCTGCTGTGCTAAAGCGTGGGAACTGACTTCCATCACCCCATGTTTACATCCGGCTGCTACAGCTTCTGATAATTGCTTTTGCAGGTCAACTGCAAAAGGTGTAGTGTAAAGTGCAGTTTGTTGGAAGCCCGGCCAGCGAGTGTAAAGCGTGCCGAAAATCGCCGTCGGCAACTGCATTTCATTGAGCAAAAATTCGATTAAATGAGTTGTTGTAGTTTTGCCGTTAGTCCCGGTAACGCCGACAAGTTTTAATTTGCTCGCTGGATTGCCGTAAAAAGCAGTTGCGATTTGACCGCAAACTTGAGCCATATCCGCTGCTGCGATGACGCAGGGAACCTCTTCTAGCCCCTTGCTAAGGGGGGAAGGAACCTCTTCTAGCCCCCCCTTGCTAAGGGGGGGTTGGGGGGGTGTTTTCTCGGCTGCTTGGGTGGAAATTATGGCAGCAAGTGCACCAGATTCGATCGCACTTTGCCAAAAATCTCCCCCATCTACCCGAGTTCCCGGCATTCCCAAAAATAAATCGCCCGCCTGACAAGCGTGGGAATTAGTGGATAAACCCTTGACTTCGGCATCGAGGGCGGGATGTTGCGCGTCAAAGGAAATGCTGGGAACTGCTGCTAATAATTCTCTCAATTTCATCTGAAAAACTCCTCGCTTGAATGTCTTGAATATGACTGGCGGAACACATTGTTTGAGCCACTATCTACAGGTTTTTGCTGTGCGCGGTGCAAACCCTAGGGATTTTTATATGCGCGCCGTAAAATCTCTCTACCTAGAGTAAGCTGCACACCGAGCACCCCGAGGTCAGGATTAAAACCTGAGTTTTTGGGTAAATCGTATTATTGTGACCGATCCATTTGCAAATATTTCTGTAACATTTGCTCCAATTGGGCGACGCTACAGCGGGGAGAAGGGCGGGGTAACAGTTCTTCAGCGGAGAATGCAGACTCGCCAACAAAATTTTGGGGCTGGGGCTGCACTTTAAACAAAACTGGAACTTCGTACTGATAAGCTTGAAACCAGTCATCGCGTTCGGTAATATCTCTGACCTCGAGTTGAAACTTGAGGCTTTCAATCTGTTCGAGTTTTTCTTGCAACCCTTCGCACAAGTGGCATCCGGGTTTGCTGTACAAAATCAATCGCATCATAACAGTAAGATTAAACTCGATCTTAAATTCTCAAACCTGCGATCGCCAGTGGGCGAACCAGACTTCGCAAGAAGCAAGCCGTGGCATCATTGACCTCAACGCGCGATCGAGGTTATCTTAGCATTGACGGTGAACCGATTACGGTAATTTGCCATCTCAATGTAAATACAAGTCCATCTATCCATACACTCTGTCAGTAAAAAATGCAAATTACGCCGGAATTTTCTGGGAAAATTAAATTCTTACGTCTCCCCCTAATTATTGGGATTGTTACTATTCACTCGTCTATAAATCCTGTGGGATATGCTGATAAATTTTTCCAGACTTTTATTTGGAGCACTTGGGGTGGTTCCTGCGTGGCTTTTTTGTTTATTCTTTCAGGCTTTCTTTTTTTTAGAAATTTTAACTTATCGCTAAATTCTTACCTAGAAAAGCTCAAGTCTCGGTTTTGGACTCTCCTGGTTCCCTATTTATTTTGGAACTTAGCTTTATTGGCAATGGTCTTAATTGTCTTGAACATACCGGCAACAAGTTCTATTATTCAAGGTCATTACAAAAAATACGTTGAAGACTACAGCTTCGCCAATTTTATAGATTGTTTGACGGGGTACAGAAGCGGTTATCCGATCACATTTCATTTCTGGTATGTCCGCGACTTAATCGCGATGGTGATTCTATCTCCGGTATTTTTACTGGTAGCTAGAAAGATACCCTATCTAGGTTTGGCTTTGTTTGCCGCCCCTTGGTTGCTGAAATTACAACTTGGTTTTATTAAAATCCAGTGGTTGGGGCCACTGTTCTTTTATTTGGGATGTCTGATTGCTGTTCAAAAATTGGATTTAACTTGGCTCAATCGACGAAAAACTTTGATAATAGGCATATACTTAGCGATGGCTGTTGTGCTGGCAATAATGAAAACATCCGAAATAGAAACTTTCCAACACCTGTTTGAATGCTGCACGAGAGTAGTAGGTACGATGGCGATTTGGTGCGCTTCCGATTTGATAGCTGGAAAGCTGCAAAAGGTGTGTTTAAATCTTTCGGGGTTGGCATTTTTTGTTTATGCTGCTCACGAACCGACGGTAACAGTTTTAAAGGAAGTTTTTCAGAGATTGTCAAAAAATCCAAATTCGGTAACTGTCATGGTACACTATTTGTTGATAGTGACAATTGCCACTTTAGTAACGCTGGCTGCGGGTAGTCTTTTACAAAGGTATACGCCTAAATTTTTCCAAGTGATAACAGGTGCCAGGGGATAATCATACCATTTTAGATGTTAGATTGGGAAGGGATGAGTATCATGGTTTGGATCTTGCCTACAATAGCATTTTTTTTGGCGAACTGGTATCAATTTGAGCTTGGGGATTGGAGATTTTAGATTACTCTCTTTCTTCTCTTCCTCTGTGCCCTCTGCGCCTCTGCGGTTAAAAAATAAATCTAGTTCACAAATGAAAGAGTTAAATTTCTTCATACCACCTAATTGTTAAATCAAACTTGACTAATAAATCAATTTTTAGTATAGTATATAAATAGCCCTACATAAAGGAGGCAGTATGGACTGCACCGAATACGCAGAAGCCAAACGAAAAGCAGCTAAAAAAATTAGCGCCGACATTCGAGAACGCTGGAACAATCGCATCGTGACGCGAGGATTGCCCTTGATGGGAGAAGCGGGGGCAGTGCAGTATTTGGCTGATTATGGGCGCGGAATTGGTACGGCAAAAGTTATTGGTTTTGCACTGTGCGCGGAGTCGGAAGGATACCCGGAAATGGCAATCGGCTTTTGGAAAAGAGCGTTTGAATTGGAAACCGGAGAAAAGCCGATCGCCCTCAATACTCGAAACAATTCTACCGCCGATATCGATCCTGCTAAACAATCAACTTCCGACCCAAAAATAGAAACTGTCTACCATCCGACTGTTCCCGAATTGCCGCCGCACTTACAGCCGGGAAAAATTGTCACGATGCAGCCGGTGGACGCGCCGAGCGATCGTTCTTATTACATCGAAAATCCCGATTATTGGGGACAGCCAAAACGCGACGGCAATCGAGTAGTGGTCATTGCGACGCCAGATATAGTCTACTACCAATCGCGATCGACTAACCTGCGGCAACAAGCATCGATTGAGATCGATCGCACATTAATCGACACAGCCGCTAAAATTGGCACCTTTGTTTTAGACGGCGAACTGTATTACAAAAGCTGTACGGGTAGCGAACACCGCACGGGCGCGCAAGCTGCTACTGTTAATATTGAAAGCGGTTTTCCCACAATCCAGCCCAGCGCAATTTATGCCATTTTTAAAAGTTTGTTTTTCAAAGGCAATGACTTAACTACCGTGGCAGAATCCGAACGGATTGCAGCGGGAGTTGAAGTTGGCGAAATGCTGGCAAATTTATCCCCAGCCTTTGAAGTTGTACCGACATTTCGCACCACCACCGAAAAACTCGTACTGGCAAATCAGCAGGAATCTGAAAATAAAGAAGGCGAAGTTTGGGTGTTGCACCACTGTCACTATGTCGGCGGAAAAGATGTTAAGAAATATCCGATGGTGAGGACTAAATACTGTCAAGAACACGATTTGTTTATTGTGGGCTTGACGGCGACAAAAGTTGCAGGGCGGCCGTTTAGTGCCGTCAAAGTAGCGCAAGAAATTGATGGCAAATTAGTCCCCGTAGGAACCGTGGGAACCGGGTTTAGCGGGGAGGAAATGCAGGAAATTGCCCGACTCTACGAGGCTAACCCCAAAAGTGTCAAAATTAAAGTGCGATCGCAGGGTTTGACAGAAAGCGGCAAACTGTGGCACGCACGATTTCTGGAGTTTTGTTAAATTTGTAGGGAAACGGCAGTGCCGTTTCCCAGCCGGGTATGCGATTATTAACCAATAGTGTCACATAAAAATATCGGAGGAAACCTCAATGTTTGTTAGCAAAAATAATTTCTACATTTCTCCAGAAGAGTACCTAGAAGGCGAGCGAGTAAGCCCGATAAAACACGAATACAGACGCGGACACGTTTATGCAATGACAGGGGCCAAAAAACCTCATATTGTTATTTCAGTAAATTTAGCAAGTTTGCTTAACAATCATCTCCGCGAGAGTTCCTGCTTAGTTCTTTCATCAGATATAAAAGTCCGACTGGAAGAGGCAAATTGCTATTACTATCCTGACGTAGCGGTGACTTGCGACGAAAGAGATACCTCAACTACTGAAGATTTCATTTTATATCCATCTTTGGTAGTTGAGGTATTGTCGCCCTCAACAGCAGCTTTCGACAGAGGCGATAAATTTGTCGATTACCAAACTGCATCGAGTTTGCAAGAATACGTGTTAATCACTCAATCCGAAATCAAAATTGAATGTTTTAGACTCAATGCTGAGGGAAATTGGGTTTCTCAGACTTACCGACAAGGAGATGAGTTAGAGTTAATGAGTATAGATTTTCGCTGCCCGATCGCACAAGTTTATCAAAAAGTTCCTGGCATCATATTGTGATGTATGAAAAAAAACTTTCTTTGGTTCGCAGTCAGGAATGCAAATCCTTCTTCTGAGGACTGAAGTCCTCACTAGGAACCGAAACGATAACTAACAAATAGAAAAAACAATGATTAAAATCTTACACCTTTCAGACATTCACATGGGCAGCGGCTTTTCTCACGGTCGGATTAATCCAGAAACCGGTTTAAATACGCGCTTGGAAGACTTCGCGGCGACGCTGAGCAAATGTATGGATAGAGCAATTTCTGAGCCCGTAGATTTAGTTATATTCGGCGGCGATGCTTTCCCGGATTCGACGCCTCCACCGTTTGTGAAAGAGGCTTTTGCTCGCCAATTCAGCCGCTTGGTTGACGCACAAATTCCGACGGTTTTGCTAGTAGGAAATCACGACCAACATTCTCAGGGACAAGGTGGCGCGAGTTTGGGGATTTACCGGACTTTGGGGATACCTAAGTTTATTGTAGGCGATCGCCTGGACACTCACCTGATTCAAACCCGCAGCGGGCCCGTACAGGTGGTAACTTTGCCTTGGTTGACTCGATCGACCTTAATGACACGATCCGAGACTGAAAGCCTGTCTATGGGCGATGTTAACCAATTATTAACCGAAAAACTGACGATCGCAATGGAAGGCGAAATCCGCCGCCTCAACCCCGACATACCAACCGTACTTTTAGCGCACTTAATGGCAGATAAAGCAAGTCTGGGCGCCGAACGTTTTTTAGCAGTTGGAAAAGGTTTTAACATTCCCGTTTCCATGCTAACTCGCCCTTGTTTTGATTACGTTGCTCTCGGACACGTTCACAAACACCAAAATCTCAACGCTTCCAACAATCCGCCCGTAATTTATCCGGGAAGTATCGAACGAGTTGATTTTAGTGAAGAGAAAGAAGATAAAGGTTTTGTGTTAGTTAATTTGGAACGGGGAAAAGCTGAGTGGGAATTTTGCACTTTGCCAGTGCGGGTATTTCAGACTATTAAAGTAAATGTTTCCGAATCGGAAAACCCGCAAGCCGAGTTAGTTAAAGCTATTGGCAAGAAAGATATACAAGACGCGGTTGTGAGATTAATTTACCAATTGCGATCGGAACAATTAGATTTAATCGACAACGGAGAATTGCACACACTTCTGGGCGCAGCGCACAGCTACACCATTCAACCGGAATTAGTCAGTCAGTTAGCACGGCCGCGGTTGCCCGAATTGAATGCTAATAATAGTATAGAACCGTTAGAAGCTTTGAAAACTTATCTGGCAAGTCGCGAAGATTTGAAAGATGTTGCTGAGAGTATGTTAGAGGCGGCACAAGGTTTGTTGGGCAATACGGAAGAAGTTTTGGTGGAATTTTAAGTCAAGAATCGCGCATCTAATTACAGGATGATTTGGCTGCAAAATATTGTAGGGTGGGTATCTTACCCGCCCTAAATATACTATTTAACTCCCAAAAATTTCGCCCACGGCCAACCGAGTTCCGTTAGCAAAATCCACCCCAGACTGCACCTTTTTCCCCGCTAACTGCACCTCCCGCAACAATAATAAACCATCACCGGTTTGGACGATCGCCCCCAAGCCCTTCACAACCTTCACAACTTCCCCATTTGCGCCCGATAACTGATCCAAAACAGGCCATTCGCGTTCCAAAACTCTCAAATCTGGCGGTAATTGCAGCCAATATTCCGGCCCGACGGGCACAGTAGCTATCACCTTCAGAGAATTGGCGCGAAAAGTCGTCGTGCAATCCGGGAAAAAGCCCCTAACTTGATTGTGAAGGTCGATCGCACTTTTCGACCAATCCAGCACATAATCTGCACTCTTAATCATCGGCGCATAAGTCGCCTCAGCATCATCTTGAAGAACAGCTTCAATTTTGTCGTCCCTCAATTTCACCAAAGTTTCTATCAACAAATCCGCCCCAACTTCCGCCAACCTATCCGCCAAAGAATCAGCATTATCCAACAGCGAAATACCAGCAAAAGCCTTCAATAGCATCGCCCCAGTATCCATGCCAGCATCCATCAGCATAGTAGTGATTCCTGTTGTCTTTTCCCCCTCAAAAAGACAGCGCTGAATCGGTGCGGCACCGCGATACTTCGGCAAAATTGAACCGTGAACGTTAACGCAAGCCAAACTCGGAATATCCAGAATTTCTTGAGAAAGAATTTGGCCGTAAGCCACCACCACAAAAACATCCGCCTCCGCTTCCCGCAATGTGGCAATTGTTTCAGCATCTTTCTTAATTCGGCGCGGCTGCCAAACCGGGAGACAGTGATTTAAAGCCACATCTTTTACAGGTGAAGGCATCAATTGATTCCCTCTTCCCCGGCGTTTGTCCGGCTGAGTCACCACACCCACCACCTCAAATTCTGGGTGACTTAGCAAACTCGATAAAGTAGGAACAGCAAAATCGGGAGTGCCAAAAAAGACAATTTTCATAGATTGTTCGTTATTAGTAAGTAGTCCTCAGTCATTACTCATTAGCCATCAAGTAGGTGATGGCAAAAAAACATAGTATATTGTAGACACTCTTAAACGTGTAGGAGCTATCATACAAGCGAGTTTAGGAGTGGTTTCAGTCGCCGGACTCATGTGATTTTCATTTTGCCGATAAAATAATAGTAGTTTGCTCCTAGATTATACACTTCGAGAATAGTTCCGAGTTGTGCGATCGGCAAAAAGTATCTCGATTGATACTCAGGTGCAGCCCGACTCGAACGCTCAAAAGTAATGGGTTGGATAGACGCAACAACATTTGCATCCATTCTTCCCAAGTTAACTATAACTGTTCTACACTAAGAATTATCATCTAATCTACAATTGTCACTGCTAATCTCAATCTTATCATATCTCCTCGAACATGGAAAAACCGTCGAATCTCCTGCTTAAACTCAGCCGCAGCTTATTTGCCGACACCGCCGCACAAGAAAAGTTTATTCATGCCGTCACCAATCCCCAAGCTTTTAATCCTGCTATCTTGTGGGTGCAACCAAAACCTACATAAAACCCATTTGAGATCGAAATTCCAGTTGCTTTGCAACCAGAATTTGTAGATAGACTAGCCTTAGAATCCCAGCCGGGAAAACATTCCTTACATCAAGCAGGACATTACTACTGTCTGGACTTTTCCTCAATCTTCGCCGCCTCCACATTGTTAACAATACGCCAGCCAATCAAACTAATCTTAGATCTGTGCGCCGCCCCCGGAGGAAAAAGTATATTTGCCTGGAAAACATTAAACCCAGAATTGCTGTTGTGCAACGAAGTCATAGGCAAACGGATGGGAATGCTGATCTCTAATTTAAGACGCTGCCAAATTAACCCATCCGCCGCCGCCAACGTCGATTCAAAAATACTTGCCGAAAAGATGCCACCAACGGCTAATTTAGTAATAGTAGACGCTCCTTGTACAGGTCAATCACTCTTAGCAAAAGGAGACAAAGCACCCGGCTGCTTTCATCATGTCACCATCAACAGCAATGCCAACCGCCAAAAAATAATTTTAGCCAATTCTGCTAAAATTGTAGCGCCGCAAGGTTATCTTGCATACATGACCTGCACTTATTCAACCGCAGAAAATGAACAAGTCAGGGAATGGCTGTTAAGCAAATTCCCCGAATTTCAGGCAGTCACTGTTCCTCATTTAGAAAAATATCGCTCGCACCGGACATAAATTCCTTGCTATCGGATGTGACCCCAAGATAAACTAGGAGCAGGAGCTTTCACCGTTTTGTTTCAAAACACCTCGGATGGAGAGAGAAATCAGCTACCAGCAGATTTTCGAGATTTAGCTCATTTTACCAACCTCTAACTATCCGCGTTCATCTGCGGTTAAAAAAATATTCTTCCCTTAATCCCACTCACAAATGATTTTCTCCCAATTATCCAAAGCAATTAAAAGACCACTCAAACTAGCGATAGGCATTTTAATTACCTTAAATCTGCTAATATTAAGCGGCTGTCAAAACAGCACAACCCCAGCATCAAAAAACGGCGAACCGATCGAACTCACACTGTGGCACGGCATCAATCCGCCGCCAAATCGCGACGTATTTCAAACCCTAACAGACAAATTCAACAAAACTCATCCCAACATCCAGATCAAACCAGTTTATATCGGCCAGCCCGACCAACAACTCCCAAAAATACTAACAGCAATAGTTGGAAATGCACCGCCGGATTTGCTTTGGAATTCTGCCACAATTTCAGGAAAACTAGCAGAACTAAACGCAATTGAACCCTTAGAAAACTGGCTCGACAAATCGCCCCGGAAAGCGGAAATCTACCCGGCACTCTTCGAGTCAATGGAACTCGGCGGACACACTTGGTCAGTTCCCCTAGCGACAAACAACGTCGCCATCTTTTACCGTCCCAGCTTATTTGCAGCAGCAGGAATCAAAAAAGTGCCGCAGAATTGGGCGCAATTAAAGCAAACAGCCCGATCGCTCACGCGAGACACCAACGGAGACGGCCGCACAGACCAACACGGCATAGTGCTCCCCCTAGGCAAGGGAGAATGGACAGTATTTACCTGGCTGCCATTCATGTTCAGCGCAGGCGGCGAACTCAAAGGCGAAATACCTCAAAGTCCTGTACCCCAAATAGATAATCCCGGTTCTCACGCCGCCTTAGAATTGTGGAGCGACTTGTTAAAAGAAGGTTCAGCAATATTGTCAGCACCCGAACGCGGTTACGAACTCGACAACTTCATCGCCGGGAAAGTCGCCATGCAAATCACCGGGCCGTGGACGCTAGCACAGTTGCAGCAAAGCGCGATCGACTACGCAGCAATGCCTTTACCGCTCCTCAAACGCCCCGCAGCCGTCGTAGGGGGTGAAAACCTATTTTTAATGAAAACCTCGCCAGAACGAGAGCGAGCAGCCCTAGTATTCTTAGAATACGTTATAGGTGAAGAATTCCAAACAGCATGGGCATTGGGAACCGGTTACTTGCCCATTAACTTAAAATCGAGACAGAGCCAAGCTTATCAAAGCTTTGTGGAAAAAAACCCTGTTTTGCGAGTATTTTTAGAACAAATGAACTCAGCCAGAGCGCGACCCATTATATCAGGTTACTCCCGCCTGTCAGAAAACCTCGGTCGCGCCATAGAGGCAACCCTTCTGGGCCGCAACCCCCAAGACGCCCTTAAAGAATCTCAAGAGCGTTTGACACTAACCTTAGATATTGCAACAGCCAAAGAGGAATAGACAATAAAAAATATTTTTTTGGCTGTTAGTTATCAGCTTTCACTGTATTCTCCCGAAAGACTTGAAACCTCGATTGATTGATGAAAAATCTAGTGAAAATCACTCCCGCCTCCACTTATAATCAGAAACCGTGTTTCTGGTTCCCGACTTACATAAAAGCAGAAATTTTACGTCGCTGTTATTGGTATTTTAGGTATTTTAAGTATTATTGAGTCCGGTGCAAAATGTTAGGGTGAATTGGGTTGCGCTCGCCCGACACAAAAAGACACCCGCTGTCGCTAGGTAATAAATCTTTAATAAAAACCCCAAATTTATAAACCAATTGCTTAGCCATTAGAGATATATTTACAAAAAAGCAATACTCCCGAAATTCATGGGCAGATTTGATCGAACAAAAAAAACCGCTCCCTCAACGGCACCACAAAAAGTTAGCTCAAAAGCTTCTCCCACTACCTACCACCCATGACCTACCATCACCTAATAGAAACATTTTCTCTACCCTGTGCCTGTCCCGTACCATCTACTGAGATCCCAACAACCGTCCACCTTTTCCCCAAACGACAATGCAGACAAAGTTCCTTAACGCAATCAAAGGACATTCCTGGCGGTACTTCCTCGCAGTAGGCGCGATCGCCCTGGTCTACTATTGGGCGTCGCAATTCGCAATTTCCACCCTCACCCTCAGTTCAGAAATTTACCCGATGTGGCCAGCAGCAGGAATTGCCCAAGTCGCCCTGCTGCTGTTTGGGCGGCAACTGTGGCCGGGAATCGCGCTCGGAGGCTTCCTGTTCAGCATGAGCGTACCGTCGGCCAACATAGGCACGGCATTGATCTCGGCAGCGGCCAGAACCCTGCAAGCGTGGACGGGAACTTATCTACTCCAGCGCATTAACTTTAGCGCCGGGCTCGATCGGCTCAAAGACGTTTTAGGAATAGTCGGACTAGCAGCCTTGGGATCTACCCTGATCAACTCCACCATCGGCAGCATCCTCGTATGCCTGACCGGTTTATCTAGCTGGAGCGATTTGGGCACGATTTGGGGGACTTGGTGGGTGGGAGACGCTATGGGCATTTTGCTCGTCGCCCCGCTGCTGCTGACGTGGCAACAATTGCCCAGAGTCCCCAACCATCGTAAAAAGATAGCTGAACGAGCGATTTGGCTGCTGCTGCTACTAGCAGTCGGCTGGCTCGTCTTCTGCTCCCGCACCCGCGCCGCCTACGCCCGCTATCCCCTCGAATACTTACCATTTCCCCTAGTAGTTTGGGCTGCCTTTCGATTCGGCCAGCGCTACACGGCCCTCTCCAACTTCATCCTCTGCGGCTTCGCCATCTGGGGCATAGCCCGACGCAGCGGCCCCTTCCTCAAACACGCCAGCAGTATGCCCCAAGCACTGTTATCCCTGCAAGCCTTCATCGCCGTCATCGCCGTCACCGGCTTAGTCTTAGCCGCCACCGTCGCCGAACGCCACCAAGCAGAAGCTTCCCTGCGCGCCAGCGAAGCCAGCCTTGCCAACGCCCAGCGCATCGCCCAACTAGGCAACTGGGACTTAGACCGCAACACCCAGCAATTGCGGTGGTCAGAGGAAATTTATCGCATCCTGGGACAGCGGCCGGGAACTTTTGAACCCAGCCTGGAAGCCTTCTTGGGATACGTACACCCTGAAGACAAAGAATTAGTCAAAACCTCGATCGAAGCCGCTTTATTTCAGCAACAGCCTTACAGCATCGACTACAGGCTCATACTCCCCGACGGTAGCAACCGCACAGTCTACGAACAAGCCGCCGTCAACTCCCTCTACATCAGCAGCACCGTCCAAGACATCACAGACAGAAAGCAAGCCGAAGCCGCCCTGCGTTCTTCAGAAGAAAGATTTTCCAAGGCTTTTCACGCCTCCCCAGTCGGCATCAGCATCTGCACCCTCACAGACCGATGCTTCCTCGATGCCAACGAAAGCTTTTTGCGCTCATTAGGCTGGCTGCGGCACGAATTTATCGGCCGCACTCCCAGCGACTTAAGAATGTTTGTCAATTCAGAAGACGGGGGGCGGCTCGCCCAGATTTTGGAATCACAAAATTCGATCAGCAATCAAGAAATCAAAATTCGCACCAAAGTCGGCGAAGTGCGCGACTGGCTGCTGTCAATGGAACTCATCGACCTCGGCAGCACTCAGTGCATTTTAATCATGACCAGCGACATCACCGAACGCTTGCGTTCCGAAGAATTCCGCCGGGCCGCAGTAGCCGCCGAAGCTGCCAATCGCTCGAAAAGCATTTTTCTGGCCAACATGAGTCACGAACTCCGAACCCCCCTCAACGCCATCATCGGCTACAGCGAGCTCCTGCAAGAAGACGCCCGAGACCTCGGTGCCGAAGAATTCATTGACGACCTCCAGAGAATTAACACGGCCGGCCAGCACCTACTAGACCTGATTAAAAATATTCTCGACTTGACCAAAATTGAAGCCGGCCACATCGACCTCCACCTCGAAACCTTCACCATTTCAACTCTGGTTGAGCAAGTAGTAAGCACGATCGCGCCGATGGCAGACAAAAATAGCAATATCCTAGAAATACAATGCCCCGAGGATATTGGCTCGATGCAGACCGACTTGACTAAACTCCGGCAGTCTCTGCTCAACCTCCTCAGCAATGCCGCGAAATTTACTTGCTCCGGCGCGATTACCTTCGCCGTTACCCGATGCGTCGAAACCCCCGCCGACGCTGCAAAGAAAGCCAAAAGACTTGGAGCGTATAGAGGAGGTGGCCAAGCTGAAAATAGCTTGTCTCTGTTATCTTCCGGTCAAGATTGGATCTTTTTTACGGTCAAAGATACCGGCATTGGCATGAGTCCCGAACAGTTAGCCAGAATCTTTGAGCCTTTCACCCAAGCCGATTCCTCAACTACTAAGAAGTATGGCGGCACTGGTTTGGGGCTGACGATTACTAAGAAATTCTGCGAAATGATGGGCGGAGACATTACTGCATTCAGCGAGGTGGGCAAAGGTTCTACTTTTACCATTCGGCTGCCAGCTATTTTCACCGACCTTTCGATCTCAACCGAAAAGTCTGACGAATAATATTTTTTTGACAGTTATTTTCCATGCCTGCAAATTTTATTTGCCTCCGCCAGTTGCTGATTATTTCGCTAGCAGTTAGGGAGATTTTGCAGATAATTTATCACACGATCAACTCAGTCTTTTTCCTGTTTTTTTCTAATATAGAGGTAGAAGATTAGGCCGGGTTAGATAACCATAATTAATTTATGAGTAAGTACGAAAAACCCTTAAATCGTTTCCGCTGGCATGGGAAGAATAATTTTTCCATTCCAGTACAAGCGTAAGCGATCGTTTTTTGGAAGCCACCTATTTTTTGAGGGTAAGTTCACTCGCTCAATACTCCGGACAGTTTTTCTCCGATCCAATGGCTTATTCTCGCTTGACTTTGAGCGACTTTGGATAATTAAATCAATGCCCTCTCCACCCGTGACTTGCATTTAATTTTACTTTTTTATTGTCCTTGTCCTGTAAAACTTGTAGTATCGTGACCAAAAGTTTTCGGAGTATTGACTTGATAAGATGATATTATTGAGCGTGCTGCCGACATTCAGAGGATTAGTTAGTTGACAACCCTTAAAAGTTCTGAGAATTAATATAATGAGCGCAGTTTGAAAGATTTTGGAGAGGAGACACGATCCCTCGGCTTCTCAATAAAACCTGTTATAGACTTCGATCGCGTACTTGTCCCCTAACGGTATACCTACGTATATATACTATTAATTAATAAAGATATACTGTAGAAAGTTGCCTACAAAGCGCCAGAAAATATGCACCCCCACCTCCAGCGCCAACTCGAACAGCTCGGTTTAGTCGGCGAGTCTCCCCCTCCCACTGCTGAGCAGTGGCAACTTTTATTAGAGCAGGTAAGTTGTACCTATGACCGAGTTCAGAGTCAGCAAGAACTTCAGCAGGAAGATTGTTTTAACTTGCAGACGGTGGCGCTCAAGGATGTAACTGAGTCGCCCCAGTCCCCTCAAGACTCTCCAACAGCTTCAGAATTCGATCGACTGCGGGCGAGTGTCAACAGTTTGGGGGCGGGATTGTGTATCCTTGACGCGAAGGGCTGTGTAATTTCAGTGAATCCAGAGGCCGAACGGTTGCTGGGGTGGCGAGAGTCGGAACTTGCAGGCGTTTCCCTGCTAGAGCGCATCGGGAAGCAAAAGAAAGGCAACAAATCCCAAGTTTTGACGGCTCCGAAACAGTCGCCAAGCAAGAGTGAAGATGCGACGATCGCACCTACACTAGATTTACAAGAGGCGATCGCTTCCAGTCAACCTTGCAACAATTGGGACGACGAGTTTTTGTGTCGCGACGGCAAGATGTTACCAGTTTCCTATTTTTTCCATCCCGCAGTTGAGCGCGGCGAAATATCAGTCTTGGTGTTTTTTGACACTAGAGAACACAAGCAATCGCTCTCGATACTGCAAGCAGTTCTAAAATCTACAGATGCAGGAATTCTGGCGGTTGACAGAAACGGCAATATATGTAATTATAATCAGAAATTTCTAGAGATGTGGGGTTTGTCCGGCAGCCAAGGAAAGTTGAGCCGATCGACCTTCGCCACACTCAAAAACACAATCAAAACAGGATTCCCCTTCGACAGGGAACAATTAAAATACCCGCCAAGATTTCTCCAAAACGTGATCAAAGTGTCGGCAGATTCAGATACTCAAATCAGCGAATTATTAGAATTTAAAGACGGAAAAATTCTGGAATTAAATTCGTTGCCATCAAAAGTCGGAGCGAAAACAGTCGGTAGAGTCTGGAGCTTTCGAGACGTTACCGAACTCAAAAAAGTAGAAGAATCTTTGCAGTATCGAATAGAATTCCCTCAGTTGATTGCCCGTTTGTCAACCCATTTCATCAGCCAGCCCTTATCAGAAATAGACAAAGGCATCGATCAAACCCTGGAAGCGATAGCCACCTTGAGCGGGTTTGACCGCAGTTACATCTACCTGTTATCAGAAGACAAAACCCGCGCCGACAAAAGCTACGAGTGGTGCGGCGAAAGCATTCCGGCAGTCAAAGACAGCACCTACAACCAAATAGACATCGCACAAATCCCTTGGATCGCAGAAAAACTCGATCGCGCGGAATGCCTCTATATTCCAGAAATCGGCGAACTCCCGCCTCCAGCCAAAGCCGAAATTGGCTATTTTATCGGTCAAAATCCAGGCGAATTCCCGACAAACTCCCCATCCCAAACAGTCAATGAAACAGCAACCGCCTCAATACCTTGGATTGGCGCTTCCCTAAATAATTTAGAATTAAAAAAACAGCTACAAAATATTCAATCGCTGATAATTATTCCCCTAATTTGTAGTAAAAACCTAGTAGGATTTCTCGGATTCGATGGCTTAAAGCAAACAGCAGGTCGAGCAACCGAAATATCCACACAGCTAAAAATGGTAGGAGAAATGCTCGCCAATGTCCTAGAGCGCAAGCGAACAGAAGCAGCCTTGAGACAATCCGAAACAAAATACCGCAGCATCTTTGAAAACGCAGTCGAAGGCATATTCCAGACAACGCCTTCAGGACACTACCTCAGCGGCAATCGCGCACTAGCCAGAATTTACGGCTACGAATCCTGTACCCAAATGCTCGCCGAACTCACCGATATCAACCGTCAATTTTACATTGACCCCCATCGGCGCGCCGAGTTTATGGCCCAATTGCGCGCGCGCCGACAAGTGTCAAAATTTGAGTCCCAAATATACCGCCGAGACGGTAGCAAGATCTGGATTTCCGAAAACGCGCGCTGCATCTGCGACGAAAACGGCAGCGTTTTGTACTACGAAGGCACAGTCCAAGACATCACCGATCGCAAACAGGCAGAATCCGCCATGCAGTTGGCCCTAGAAGCAGCAGAATCAGCCAACCGGGCAAAAAGCACATTTCTCGCCAACATGAGCCACGAACTTCGCACACCCCTCAACGCCATCATCGGCTACAGCGAAATGCTTCAAGAAGAAGCCGAAGAATTGGGCAGTTGCGAATCGGTTCCCGACCTCGAAAAAATCTGCAGCGCCGGCAAACACCTGCTGTCGCTGATTGACGACATCCTAGATATTTCTAAAATTGAAGCAGGCCGAATGGATCTCTACTTAGAAACCTTCGAGATCCATACCTTAATTGAAAGTGCTGTTGCCACGGCGAGGCCGCTGGTAGATAAAAACGGTAATACCCTAGAAGTGTACTGTCCAGACAACCTCGATACCATGCACGCGGACATGACCAAAGTGCGGCAAGTGCTGCTTAATTTGCTCAGCAACGCTGCCAAGTTCACACAAAACGGGAGAATTGCGATCGGAGTGGAAAGAATTAAAAATGAACAATTAAAAAGGAAAAATCAAGAGGAATCTTCCCAAATTTTAATTTCCAACTCCGAATTTTTAAGTTTCCGCGTCGCCGACACCGGCATCGGCATGACACAAGAGCAATTGGAGCGAGTTTTCCAACCTTTCACCCAAGCTGATGCCTCGACTACCCGCGAGTACGGTGGCACCGGTTTGGGACTAGCAATCAGCCAGCGCTTCTGTCAGATGATGGGTGGCAGCATTGAGGTCAGCAGCACCTTGGGCGCAGGCACCACTTTCACCGTGCTCTTGCCCAAAGCCATCAAACAGCCGGAAATCCCCAACAAAGTCCACGACAGCACGAGCCCTCCGGACGCCCCCGCTGTCGGCACGGTGCTGGTAGTGGACGACGACCCGATCTCGCGGGATTTAATCCAGCGCGCCCTCAGTCGCCAAGGACTGCACATAGAAGTCGCCGGCAGTGGCGAGCAAGCTCTCCGGCTCGCTAAGCAACTACGGCCAGACGCCATTACCCTGGACGTGATAATGCCCGGAATGGACGGCTGGGCGGTACTCTCAGCACTGAAGGCCGATCCAGACCTTGCCGAAATTCCCGTAATCCTGCTATCCTTTGTGGGCAACAAAAGCCTCGGCTTTGCATTGGGTGCCTCGGACTACCTCACCAAACCAGTGGACGGCAAACGGCTGGCTGCCTTGTTGAACAAGTACCGACGCGACCAAGACGGCGTTGCAAGTAACAATTTGACCTGTCAGATTCTAATTGTGGAAGACGACGTTGCCACGCGCGAAATACTGCGATGCGTACTAGAAACACAAGGCTGGGCAGTAACGGAAGCTGACAGCGGACGCGCTGCTCTCGATCGGCTAAAAGTTGCTCGCCCGCACCTGATATTACTGGATTTGACACTGCCAGAAATGGATGGTTTTGAGTTGATCGGGGAACTTCGCAAATCCCATTCGGGAGATCCTATACCGATTGTGGTAATCACGGGGAAAGACCTGACACCGGCCGAAAGCCAGCAACTAAACGGCTACGTCGAGCGGGTGCTACAAAAGGGAGTCTACAGTTGCGATACTTTGTTGCGCGATGTTCGCTCTATAGTCAATGACAGGTTCGATCGCAGGTACGACTCGAAAGGCAAGGAGAACACCAATGGCTAAAATCCTGTTGGTCGAAGATAACGAAATGAACAGGGATATGCTTTCCAGGCGTCTGGCCCGCAAGGGACACGAGGTCTTTATTGCTGTTGACGGTGCTGAGGGAGTGTCGATGGCGCTCGCCAAAGTACCCGATTTGATTCTGATGGATATGAGCCTGCCGGTTCTCGACGGCTGGCAAGCAACGCAGCAAATTAAGGCGGCTCCTGAAACTAGCAGGATTCCGGTGATTGCGCTGACGGCTCACGCAATGGCGGGCGATCGTGAAAAGTGTCTTGCGGCCGGCTGCAATGACTACGACACTAAACCGGTCGAGTTTCCCCGACTTTTGGGTAAAATTGAAACGCTTCTCAAAGAGGCCATGACATGAAAGGTGATGAGGGCAGCGTGCTGGTTGTTGACGACAATGAGGTAAACCGCGATTTGCTGGCCCGCCGACTTCAGCGTCAAGGCCATGTGGTGACTGTTGCTGAAGATGGTCTCCAAGCTCTGGAAATGTTGCGAAGCGATCCTTTTGATTTGGTTCTCTTAGACATTATGATGCCGCAAATGAACGGCTATCAGGTGCTCGAAAGTCTGAAGGCGGACGAGAATTTGCGCTACATCCCGGTGATTATGATTTCGGCGGTGGACGATATCGACAGTATCGTCCGGTGTATAGAGTTGGGGGCGGAGGATTATCTTTCTAAACCGTTCAATCCGGTATTGCTCAAGGCTCGGATTAGCGCTTGTCTGGAAAAGAAGCGGCTGCGGGATAAGGAACAGGCGTATTTACACGAGTTGGCCCAGGAAAAGGAAAAGTCCGAGCGTTTGCTGTTAAATATTTTACCCAAGGCGATCGCGCAGCGCCTGAAACACGGGGAAATTACGATCGCAGACAGTTTCGCTGAGGTAACAGTGATGTTTGCCGATTTGGTCGGTTTTACTAAGCTTTCGTCTCATTTATCGCCGGCCCAATTGGTGGAGTTGCTCAACGAGATTTTTTCGGCTTTTGACGAGTTGGCCGAGCGCTACGGACTTGAGAAAATTAAGACGATCGGCGATGCTTATATGGTGGTTGGCGGTTTGCCGACGCCCAGCGACGACCACGCCGAGTCGATCGCCGAAATGGCGCTGGAAATTCAAGCAGCAATGACTAAGATACATACCAAGGGAGGTCAGCCGCTCAGCATCCGCATCGGCATCCACACAGGCCCGGTAGAAGCTGGGGTAATCGGTACTAAAAAATTTACTTACGATTTGTGGGGAGATACGGTAAATACAGCTTCCCGGATGGAATCTCAAGGCGTCGCCGGCAGCATTCAGGTGACAGTTGCTACCTACGAGCGCCTGCGGGATAAGTACGTTTTTGAGGAGCGCGGCGTGATTCCAGTGAAGGGGAAAGGCGATATGATGACTTATCTGCTTATGGGCCGAAACGCTTAATTAATCATTGGGCATTGGGCATTGGCCCGCGCAGAACATCGGGTAGCGGTAACTAATATCAACAGTCAACAGTCAACAGTCAACAAATGAACGTAAATTCTAACCTTTTAATGTACGCCCAATGGGCGGGAATTCTAACAGTAGCCTTGGCTATTCTAACTGTTATAGCATTTATCTTCAAATGGGGTTTTCGCTTCCGATTGGTAGGAGTGACAAGCTTTATGGGAGTAATTGCTGCGAGTATATTTGGTCTGGGTTTGGGACTGTTTTCCCGCACAGAAATTCCCGGTGCAGTTCGCTATTCTTTAGTTTACGATACAGGCGGCGCTCAAACAGTAGTTACTGTGCCACCTACGATCACGGAATCGGAATTAGAAGCAACGATGCAGCAAGCGGCTGCGGATTTGTACTCTCCAGGGCGCTCTGGGCGGGGCAGAGACTACATGACAATCCGGGTTCGTACAGTTGTACATCCTGAACCAGGGCTGTCGCAGCCACTGTTTTTGGGCGAGGTGAGGCGATCGCTCGCGACTCGATATGACGACAAAATGGCGATCGAAATCTTCCCCGAAAAAGTCGCAATTTTGAAACAATACCAAGCCTAAAAGTAGTGATTGTTGGGTGCGCCATGTGCACCCAGCCTTTTGCATAGATTCGATCGCTCTTCTTAAAATTATCTGGGTTTATCCGTGTTCATCTGCCTTAAATCTGCGGTTGAGCCTATAAAAAACCAAAAATACTAAAAAAAATTATGAATCCAAATACAGAACAATTACTAACAGACCTCACCGATGCCTTTAACCCATTTCATCCATTACCAGCAGGCGACCCGCAATATGTTGACTGTCAAGAAGTGCGAGGAGATGACAATATTACCCTAGACTTGGGCCGCAACATTCAGCGTTCCAAACAGATGACTTATCAGTTATACGCTGGACATCGGGGGGCAGGAAAGTCAACCGAATTGCTGCGCCTAGAGGATCATTTAAAAAAACAAGGTTATTTTGTCGTTTATTTCGCTGCTGACGAACAAGATATCAATCCCGAAGATACGGAATACACAGATATTTTGCTCGCTTGCACCAGGCACTTTTTAGAAGCAATTAAAGATGCTGACCCAAAACCTTTGCGGGATTGGATGGAAAGTCGCTGGAACGATTTAAAAGATTTAGCCCTGTCAGAAGTATCTTTTGAAACATTGAGCTTAGAGATGCAAATTTCTCAGTTTGCCAAGCTGACGGCGAATGTGAGAAACGAACCGAGTTTGCGCCAAAAAATTCGAGAAAAAGTTAATCCCTACACATTAACCCTGATTGATGCGTTGAATGAGTTTATTGTCAATGCTAAAAATAAATTGCCCACCAAATATTCAAAACTGGTTGTGATAGCCGATAATTTAGATCGGATTGTGCCGTTTTCCAAAGACCCAGGGGGACGTAGCAATCTCGATGAAATTTTCTTAGACCGCAGCGAACAACTCAAAGCTTTAAAATGTCACGTAGTTTACACCGTACCGATTTCGATGGTGCATTCTAACCGCGCTGCCGATTTAAGCAATAATTATAGCAATCCTCCCCAAGTGCTACCGATGATTATGGTACGCAAGCCCAGCGGTGAAGTTCACCCGCCGGGACTTGCTAAAATGAAAGAGTTGATTGAGAAGCGGGTAAAACAAGTTGATCCGCATTTATCTTTAGAAACAGATTTTTTTGACACCGCAGAAACTCTAGAAGGGCTGTGTTTGATGAGTGGAGGTCACGTCAGGAATTTGATGTTGATGATGCAAGAAGCTATCAAGAAGACGGATAATTTGCCCATTACTGCGAAAGCAGCGAAAAGGGCAATTACGAACCTGCGGGATGTCTACCGCAAAACTGCCGGACACAATGAATGGTCTATTTTAGCACAAGTATCTCTTTCTCGTCGGATACTGAATGACGAACAACACCGCAATTTGCTATTTAGTCGCTGTATTTTGGAATACAGATACTTGGATGAAGAAGAAGAAATCCAGTCTTGGTATGATGTTCACCCGCTAATTAAAGGCATTCCGGAATTTAAGGAAGCAGTCGCTATACTTCAGTGATGAAACCAGAAGCAATTGATTGGGACGAAGATTTACCACCAGCAGAACCGGAGGAAGAATATCGAGATCTGGTACGCACTATCAAGCGGACAAAAGGCTTTAGCTTGTTATTTGTGGAGTGTTCGCCGGCGGAGGGAGAACGCTGGATTGCTAGAGTTAAAACAGATATTCCGCAGCAAAAAATTGAGGTTTTGCGGCTGAAGGAATCGGTTTATGATTTCTACAATCTAATTGAAGAGTTGCCAAATCGCGATCGCATCAATGTCCTATTCGTCCAGGGTTTAGAATATTCACTTTATGAATACGAACAAGAGAAAAAGGAACTCGGCTGGGAAAGCAAGGATATTTACTCTTACAGTTGGCGGGGTGTGCCACCTGTTTTAATTAATTTAAACCAGCAGCGAGAACGATTTCGAGATAATTTTAAAATCTGTTTTGTTTTTCTGTTGCCTAAGTTTGCGATTGATTATTTTATTCAGCGGGCACCTGATTTCTTTGATTGGCGATCGAGTTTATTTAAGTTGTCAATGGATAAAGAACTGCTGCAACTAGAATCAATGCAAGCTTGTTCCGAAAGAATGAATCGAGAAGATTATCTAGCTTTAAATTCCCAAGAAAAAAAATGGGAATTGGTGAGGATTCAAGCTTTAATTGATGAGGATGGGCAAACATCCAAACAAAAAGCTGAATTGTTTTTTGAACAAGGTTTATTGCATAACTCTGCTGAAGAATATGCAAAGGCGATAGCCTCCTACGACAAAGCCTTAGAAATCAAACCAGATTCTCAGGCAGCCTGGAACAATCGGGGCAATGCACTGTATCGTTTAGGAAGGCTTGAAGAAGCGATAGCCTCCTACGACAAAGCCTTAGAAACCAAACCCGACGCTCACGAAGCCTGGTACAATCGGGGCATTACACTGGGTAATTTAGGAAGATTGGAAGAAGCGATAGCCTCCTACGACAAAGCCTTAGAATTCCAACATGATTATCACGACGCCTGGTACAATCGGGGCATTGCACTGGGTAATTTAGGAAGATTGGAAGAAGCGATAGCCTCCTACGACAAAGCCTTAGAATTGAAACCCGATGCTCACGAAGCCTGGAACAATCGGGGCATTGCACTGGGTAACTTAAGAAGATTGGAAGAAGCGATAGCCTACTTCGACAAAGCCTTAGAATTCAAACCAGATTATCACGAAGCCTGGTACAATCGGGGCATTACACTGGGTAATTTAGGAAGATGGGAAGAAGCGCTCGCCTCCTACGAAAAAGCCTTAGAAATCAAACCAGATTTACACGCAGCCTGGTATAATCGCGGCCTGGCACTGGATAATTTAGGAAGATGGGAAGAAGCGCTCGCCTCCTCCGAAAAAGCTTTAGAAATCAAACCAGATTTACACGCAGCCTGGAACAATCGGGGCAATGCGCTGGGTAATTTAGGGTTGTTTGAAGAAGCGCTCGCCTCCTACGACAAAGCATTAGAAATCCAACCAGATTATCACGAATCCTGGTATAATAGGGGCCTGGCACTGGCTAATTTAGGAAGATGGGAAGAAGCGCTCGCCTCCTACGATAAAGCCTTAGAATTCAAACCAGATAATGACGCAACATATTATAATAAAGCTTGGTGCTATGCGTTACACAGTCAAATTGACCAAGCGATTCAGAATTTGCAGCAAGCCATCAATCTGAATCCTGACAAGTACCGAGAAATGGCAAAAACTGACTCGGATTTTGACAGCATTCGATCGCATAATCGGTTTCAAGCCTTGATTCAAGAATAGGGATTGCCCTTGGGCGGGGCGGGTTTATGAGATTGTCGGTTTGAGGCAATTATTGTTGGTAAAACCCGCCCCTACAGCATCAAAAACACTTTTCAACGAAGCTAATGGACACGATATAATAGGAGAATTAATAGCGAGGTAAAAGATGACTCAACTAAATGTCAATCTAACCAATGACAAATTTCCCGAACTCATCGCCCATGTCGAGGATACTGGAGAACGAATTGTCATAGAACAGGAAGGAAGAGCGATCGCTGCTATCATTACTTATGCCGACTTGAAGCGACTGGAAGCCCTAGAAGCTGCCCTAATTAACAAAGCAAAAGTAGAAGAATATGAATGGCTAAAAGCTGCAATCCGCAATCCAGCTTTTGATTCTCTGAGAGACTCAGCAGAAGATATCTACACTTTAGCTGATGGCGTGCCATTCCACGACCCTGAATGGATTAAAACAGTAGCAATCGAGCCTAATTTTGGTTCGATTCTCGACCCTGAAGAAGACATTTATACCATAGCTGACGGTAAACCATATCTACCTTAAATATCCCTCTTATTTCTTACTCTGCAAAGGCGGGCTTCGCTTGACAAGACGTGGTTTCAACCCCCGATCGCTCAAAAGGGTTACGTGAAAATTATATCTTGGGTGAGGTTTGTCACACCTCAGTACGATCGCCCTTTACTCTTTTCTACGCAGTCACATAAAAAAAATAGTATTAATCTATACCTAGAAATCCAAGCTCTAGAATTATAATGAAAAAAATTGAAAAAGCTCCCAACTTCCTGTAAAATTGCCCTAAATAACCCAATAGGATCGATCAAAAGCACTCAAACGCGAAAAAGATCGCATATAAAAAAGAAAAGAATCAATTAGACAGAAAATAATGAGGTGAAACCCCTTGCAAAAATTAGCCAGCATAGAAAAGCCGATCGACTCAGGGGAAAAATCCATAGCAGTCAACACCCAAAAGGCTCAAACATTGTACGATCGCGGCAACGCCCTAGAAGCAATGGGACGATTCCAAGCTGCGATCGAATCTTGGGAAGAAGCGATCGAACTTGAACCAACATTTTATGAAGCCTGGTACAACCAAGGCGTAGCCCTCAAAAAATTGGGCCAGCTAGAAGAAGCGATCGCAGCCTACAACAACTCCCTAAAAATCAAACCCAACAATCCCGAAGCGTGGTATAATCGCGCCAACGTTTTGCGGAAGCTCAACAGACTCTCAGAAGCGATCGCATCCTACGAAAAAGCGATCGCACTCAACCCCAGCTACCCCGAAGCTTGGACGAACCGAGGCAATACCCTCGTCAACTTAGAAAAATTTTCAGAAGCGATCAACTCCTACGACAAAGCCATAGCCATCAAACCAGACTACTGCGAAGCTTGGTACAACAAAGCATTTGCCCTGAGAAAATCAGACCAAAATACAGCGGCGATCGCCTCTTACGACAAAGCGATCGAACTCAAGCCAGACTTGCATCAAGCCTGGTACAACCGCGGCTTAGCCCTAGCCGATGAAAAACTATACCCGGAAGCCGTCGCTTCCTACGACAAAACCCTGCAACTGCGGCCGAATTCCGCCGAAGCCTGGAACAAACGCGGCACCGCGATCGCACAAATGGGACAATTTGAAGAAGCGATCGCATCCTGGGACAAAGCCCTCGCACTCAACCCAAACGACAGCGAAACCTTTTACAACCGCGGCTTAGCCTTCGCCAACTTACAACGCTTTGAAGAAGCAATTGCCTCTTGGGACAAAACCCTAGAGTTGCAGCCAGATAACATCGAAGCCTGGTACAACCGCGGCATAGCCCTCAAAAAAATTCAACGATTTACCGAAGCCATCGCCTCCTACGATAAAATCATCGCACTCAACCCCGACGATCCCAACCTGTACTATCAAAAAGCTTGCATTTACGCCCTAGAAAAACAAGCAGGCGAGCTCACAAACAGCCAGGAAATAGTAGCCACCAGCATCCGACTGGCGATCGAAAACTTATCCAAGGCGATCGAACTTAATCCGCAGAAATACCGGAAATTGTGCAAAAATGACTCTAAATTGCGTACAATACGGGAAGAAGTGCGGTTTTTAGCTTGATTTCAGGGTAGCTATGATTGATGGAGACGGATGCCGCACTGCAACCTTTGTAGGCAAAACAGCACCATAAACCCCAATCATGCAAACCCTAGACAAAACTCAAGCAAAATTCGCTCAACTGGCAGCCCACCTCAGAGAAGTTAACGACATCGAATCAGCCTCGTCGCTGCTGCATTGGGATCAATCAACTTATATGCCCGCCAAAGGTGCAAATGCCAGAGGCCGCCAGTTGGCTACTCTCAAACAAATATCCCACGAAAAATTTACAGATCCAAAAATAGGTGAACTCCTAGAAGACTTGCGTTTCTACGAACAAACCCTCCCCTACGACTCCACCGCAGCCAGCCTGATCCGCATCGCCCGCAGAGACTACGATCGCGCCGCCAGAGTCCCCGCAACCTTCATGTCCGCACTCTGCCGCCACCAAGCCGACTGCTACGAAGTTTGGGCCGCGGCTAGAGCAGCCAACAACTTCGCAGCCGTTGAGCCGTATCTCGAAAAAACCCTAGAATTAAGCAGGCAGTACGCCGAGTTTTTCCCCGGATACGAACACATCGCCGATCCTTTGATCGATCGTAGCGACTACGGCATGAAAGTATCCCTGCTGCGCCCGCTTTTCGCCAAACTGCGTGAAGAATTAGTGCCGATAGTCGAAGCCATCACCTCCCAACCTCCCGCCGACGACTCCTGCTTGCACCAAGACTTCCCCGAATCCCAGCAACTAGAATTCACTCGCAAAGTTGTAGAACGCATGGGGTTCGACTTCCAACGGGGACGGCAAGACACCACCCTGCACCCGTTCATGACCAACTTCTCCATAGACGACGTGCGAATTACCACCCGCGTCTATGAAGACCACTTGGATCAAGCACTGTTCAGCAGCATCCACGAAGCCGGACACGCCCTCTACGAACTCGGAAATTCCCCGGAATTTGAGGGCACGCTGCTTGCAGGCGGCATTTCCTCCGGCCTGCACGAAAGTCAGTCGCGACTTTGGGAAAATATGGTCGGGCGCAGCCGCGGTTTTTGGGAATGTTTCTACCCCCAACTCCAAGGCGTATTTTTGCGACAGTTGGGACACGTATCCACTGACGCATTTTACCGGGCAATTAACAAAGTCTCGCGATCGCTCATCCGCACCGACGCCGACGAAGTAACCTACAACCTCCACGTCGCCATCCGCTTTGACCTAGAATTGGCAATGGTAGAGGGAAAACTAGCAGTGCGAGACCTCCCCGAAGCCTGGAACGAACGCTATAAAACCGACCTCGGCGTTGTCCCCTCCACCGACAGCGAAGGCGCGATGCAAGATGTTCACTGGTATGTTGGTACGATCGGCGGAATGTTCCAAGGTTACACCCTCGGCAACTTGATGAGCGCTCAATTCTACGAAACAGCAGTAAAAATCAATCCTGAAATTCCTGTAGAAATAGAACGAGGCAATTTTACCGTACTCCACGACTGGCTCAAACAAAACATCTACCAGCACGGCCGTAAATACACCGCTGTCGAATTGATCGATCGCGTTACAGGTTCACCTTTAACTATCGATCCATTTATCCGCTATATTCGCCACAAATACGGGGAGTTTTATGTCATTTGAGGGATAGCAAGTTCAGATTGCAGACTTTAAAATTACAAAAAAAGTAGCCGCTTAAAAAAAAAGGCGATACGGTTTGAGTATCGCCTAATTTTACAGCGGAAATCAAAAGTCTTAAATAAGGGAGTATGTATGTCTGAACTCTTTCAGGCTGTGATCGCCAGCGACGAAAAAACCGAGTTGCGTCAGTTTGTCAGCGATTTACGCGCTTTGGGAAAGAAATATTTACTGCGAAACGACATAGTTAACGCTTTTGCCGCCTACTGCACTAAATACGAAAAGCCCGAAAAGTTCCATCAATCTTCTCTTTTAAGCAAACTGATTTACTACGTTCAGGAAATTATTCTTGAAGATGGCAGCCTTTGCGTCCTGCTGCGGCCAAAAATTGCTAGTATGGAAATAGTGCGAGTTGCAGACGACTTGACTGTTGAGCAGATGACAGTGCAAGAATTGCTCGACGTGCGCGATCGCTTCGTCAACCATTTTCACCCCCAAGAAGGCGACATTCTCGAACTAGATTTCGGCCCGTTTTACGACTACTCCCCCACAATTCGCGACCCCAAAAACATCGGCAAAGGAGTACAATTCCTCAACCGATATCTCTCCAGCAAACTGTTTCAAGATGCCAGACAGTGGCAGGAAACTCTATTTAATTTCTTGCGCCTTCACCGCTACAACGGCGTACAATTGCTAATTAACGATCGCATAAAATCCCAACAACAACTTTCAGAACAAGTCAAAAAAGCCCTCACCTTTGTCAGCGATCTTTCTGAAGAAGAAGCCTATGAAAGATTTCGACTCGTGCTGCAATTGATGGGTTTCGAGGCAGGTTGGGGAAATACCGCAGCCCGCGTACATGAAACCCTAGGAATTCTTGACGAATTAATTGATTCGCCCGATCCCCAAACCCTAGAAGCATTTATTTCTCGCATCCCGATGATTTTCAAAATCGTCCTAGTTTCTCCTCACGGCTGGTTCGGCCAAGAAGGAGTTTTGGGGCGGCCGGATACGGGAGGGCAGGTAGTTTATGTCCTCGATCAAGCCAAGAGTTTAGAGAAACAACTGCAAGAAGATATTCATCTTGCAGGTCTCGATAGCTTAGGAGTCAAACCTAAAGTAATTATTCTCACCAGGTTAATTCCTAACAGCGACGGTACGCGCTGCAACGAACGTTTGGAAAAAGTTCACGGCACAGAAAATGCTTGGATTTTGCGCGTTCCATTCCGGGAGTTCAATCCCAAACTGACTCAAAATTGGATTTCTAGATTCGAGATTTGGCCTTATTTAGAAACTTATGCGATCGATTCAGAAAAAGAACTTCTGGCTGAGTTTCAGGGCAAGCCAGATTTAATTGTAGGCAACTATTCCGACGGGAACTTGGTAGCGTTTTTGCTGTCTCGCAAACTCAAAGTTACTCAGTGCAATATTGCCCATGCGCTGGAAAAATCTAAATATTTGTTCAGCAATCTCTACTGGCAAGAATCAGAGGACAAATACCATTTTTCGTTGCAATTTACTGCTGATATAATTGCCATGAATGCAGCTAATTGTATTGTCAGCAGCACCTATCAAGAGATTGTGGGCCAACCCGATAGTGTCGGTCAGTACGAATCTTACCATTGTTTTACCATGCCGGATTTGTACCACGTTGTGAAGGGGATTGAACTGTTCAGCCCTAAATTCAATGTCGTGCCGCCGGGAGTTAATGAAAGTGTGTACTTTCCCTACACGCGGAGCGAAGACCGGGTGCAAGGCGATCGCGATCGGCTCAACGAACTGCTGTTTACTCTAGAAGATCCGGAACAAGTCTTTGGAAAACTCGACGACCCGCACAAGCGCCCTTTATTTTCCATGGCCAGGCTCGATCGCATTAAAAACCTGACAGGCTTAGCAGAATTGTTTGGCAAAAGCCCGGAATTGCAAGAAAAATGCAACTTAATTCTAGTAGCTGGGAAGCTGCGGGTCGAAGAAACCGAAGACTACGAAGAAGCAGAAGAAATTAAAAAGCTCTACGCAATTATCGACCAATACAACCTTCACGGTAAAATTCGCTGGTTGGGAGTGAGGCTTTCCAAAAGCCTGTCCGGCGAAATCTACCGGGTAATCGCCGACGCCCAAGGTATATTTGTTCAGCCAGCATTATTTGAAGCTTTCGGCTTGACAATTCTCGAAGCAATGATTACCGGTATTCCCACTTTCGGGACGCAGTTTGGTGGGCCCCTGGAAATTATTCAAGATGGCGTAAATGGGTTTTATATCAACCCGACCAACCACGAGGATACTGCCCAAAAAATTCTAGATTTTTTATCGAAGTGCGAACACAATCCCAACTATTGGTATGAAATTTCAACGCGAGGAATTGACCGAGTTTACAGCACGTATACCTGGAAAATTCACACTACCAAGCTGCTGACTCTGGCGCGGACTTACGGTTTCTGGAACTACTCGTCCAAGGAAGAACGCGAAGATATGCTCCGCTACATAGAATCGCTGTTTTATCTGATTTACAAGCCGAAAGCGAAGGCTTTATTGGCAGAACACGCGAACCGATAAGTGACACTTTTTGCTTTTTATATCAAATCCGTTAGCATCGGAATAGTAAATTCGAGTTGACTGTTGACGGTTCACTGTTGACTGTTCACGGCGTCAACAGTCAACAGTCAACAGTCAACCGTCAACATCATTCCGGTGTAACCGGA